>DASUSA010000119.1:0-9682 GCA_036375335.1 Candidatus Limnocylindria bacterium | reverse complement strand
GACGGCGTCCTCGGTGAGGTCGATGCTTTGCGTGCCGGCAGCCCGGAATCCGGCCGCGGCCACCGCGTCGCAGACGCGACCGATCGCCCGCGCCTGCAGCGCCGGCTCGAGGGCCGCAGTGGCCTCGTCGAACGCGATCGGCTGCCGGTACCCGGCGGGCGCCGCGAGCCCGGGCCAGTCGGCGTTCGGCGTCTGCAGGCGGGCCAGGGCGGCTGCGTGCTCGAGCAGGCCGCGGAGCTCACCCGGATCGAGCGAGTTCCCGGAAGTCGCGCCGACGGCCGACCCGACGATCGCGCGGGCGTGAACGTGGGTCTCGTCCGAGACGGCGTTTTGGTGGATCGACGAGTGGGAGTAGCGCGTGATCGCCGCGCGGCGCCGGTGGACCCAGAGGTCGGCTTCGTCGAGCCCGCTGGCCGCGAGTGCCTCCCGCAGCGGCGCAAGCAGCGCGTCCGGACCTCTTGTCGCGCTCACGCTCTGACTTCGATCGGTCGATCCCGGAATCGCGCGTGTGCGGCGCCGTGGCCGACGCGCATGAGCTGGAGCGGCTCGCCCTTCGCGCAGCTGATGAACCCGTGGAGCTCCCAATCGTCGGCCACGCCGTCACAGCTGCCCCAGAAGTCCGGCGTGAGCGACTGGAAGGCCACGCCGCGCACATACTCGCCGAGCTCGCCGTTGCGGACGACGCGCGCGACCTGCGTGGAGAAGTGGAAGTTCTGCCGCTTGTCGTCGAGCGAGTACGAAGCCGGCGATTCGAGCAGCAGTCCGTCCTGGATACCGGACAGGAGCGCACCGTAGGTCTCCTCGCCGGGCTCAAGGCTCACGTTGACCATCCGGACGATCGGGAAGTGCTGCCAGCCCTCTGCGCGGGCGCAGCCGCCGCTCCGCTCGATGCCGAGCGCACCGGCTGTCTCACGGGAGCTCAGGTATCCAGTGAAGATCCCACGCTCGACCAGAGGCGTGCGCGTCGCGGGGACGCCATCGTCGTCCCAGCCGAACGTGCCCATGCCGCCTGGGATGGTGGCGTCGGCGGTCATGTTCACGAACGGCGAGCCGTACCGAAGCGCGCCGCGATCCCGCGGCCACATGAACGTGGTCCCGGCGAACGCGACCTCGTGCTCGAGCACGCGATCCGATTCGGTGGGATGGCCACACGACTCATGGACAAGGAGCGCGAGAAACGGTTGATCGATGAGCAGCGTGGTCGGCCGCTCGACCGCCGGCTTCGCCGCGAGCATTGCCTCCGCGTCGCGTGCGAAGGTCCGGGCGTGCGCGAGCACGTCGAACTCCTCCACGTACTCCCAGCCGGCCTGGCGCACGTTCCGCATGTCGCTCCGCGTGGCGGGCGTGGCGCCGGCCATCGAGGCCGTGACGTTCAGTCCGGCGCCGCACTCGACGATCTCCTGCCGCACGTCGGTGCCCTCGCTCGTCACCAGGTGCTTCCGCGTGCGATACGAAGCCACGCTCGCACGGCGGACGGTGGCGTGAGAGGTCGACAGAATCGCGTCCGCGGCCCGAAGGAGGTCGACCCGCTCGCCCAGCGGGACCGCGAACGGATCGCGGCGGACCGGCGTGCGGTAGTCGCCGCGCTGCGGCTCGGCCGGCGCCAGGACCACGCGCCGGCGTTGCACCGAGGCTGCGGCCTCGGCGCGCGCGAAGGCCTGCTCGAACAACGGCATCACCGGCCCGCTGAGATGATCCGATGCGGCGAAGCCCCATGAGCCCTGGTACACCACCCGGACCCCGACCCCGCGATCGCTGTCGCGGTCGATGCCCTCGACCTGACCGTCCTTGATCGCCACGGTCTCGCTCTCGCGCTCGACGTAGCGCGCGTCGGCGTAGCTCGCGCCGTGGGTCGCCGCCCATTCGACGGCCCCACGTAGGCGGCTATCTTCGAGCACGTCTTCAGGCTAGACTTCGACGAAACGGCGCGCGTTCCGGCTGAAGCGTCCGAGTCGAGCTGCTCGCGGACATCGTGTCCCTGTCATGGGATCCGGTGGTCGGGGAGAAAGATCGAGCGGATCATTCGAACGAGTCGGGTGGAACGCGGGGCGCCTACATAACGGAGAAACCCATTGCCCGACGTCGCCCTCCTAATTGACTGGGAGAACGTCTACTACACCTTGCGGCAGCACACCGAAGGCCCGCTGCCATCCTCGCTTTCCATCCTCCAGGCCATCCTGCAGAAAGCGGCCGAGTTCGGTCCCGTCCGCGTGAAGCAGGCGATCTTTGGATCCGAGGTCGTCTCGCAGGACGAGACCCTCCTCATGGCGCTCGAGTTCACCGGCATGGAGCCGGTCGCGGTCGCGCAACGCATGAGCGGCCGGCTGCTGAAGGGGCGGTCCGACGCGGTCCTGATCACCCGCACGATGAAGCTGCTCTACAAGGAGCGGCCGGACATCGACGTCTGGTTCATCGTGTCCGGCGACCGCGACCTGAACGCCCTCTGCAAGGCGCTGAAAGACGAGGACAAGGCCGTCTACCTGATCGCCGGCGATAAGGCCCTCGCCAACGAGCTGCGCGATTCGCCGTACCTCCGCGACGGCGTGTTCCTGCTCGAAGACCTCATCCCGGAAGCGCGGTGGACCCGCACCGGGATCCTGCGCACCGACGACACCCAGGCCGGCAAGGACGAGGCGCCACGGAGCCGGACCCGCGGGGTCCGCGGTGGCGCCGGCCGCGGTCGGGGCGCAGTCACGGCCGTGCGCGTCGCCGCGCCGGCGAGCATCCCAGCAGTCGTGCCGACGGGCTCGCCCGAATCGGAAAAGGAGCAACGCCGGCTCGCGGTGCTGCTCCTCGATCAGCTCGTCGCGCTCCGTGCCGATCAGATGCCCCGAGGCGACTTCGTGCGGAGCGTCGTGCCGCTCTCGCACAAGGAAGCGTCGAGCGTGCTCGACCAGCGCATCGACTTCGGGGTCGCGCAGCATCACATCAAGGCCGAGCAGCCCGCGCGGACCCGGCTCAAGGACAAGCAGCTGCTGTCGCTGGAGTTCGGCGACGCGCTCGTCGCCGAGACGTTGTTCCATCTCGTTCGCGTGCTCCGGCGGATCGACTCGGTCACGAGCAAGGACACCCGCCGGATCCCGGCGGTCGAGGCGGTCCTCGATCCGCTGTCCCGCGCCGATCAGCCTGGCGGCCTCGCGAAGGGCAAGGCCCAGCGCCGCATGCTGCTCGAGACGCTGTTCAACATCGCCGAGGAGCGCGGCGCCATCGCGACCGAGCAGGTCTCGCGCGACGGTCGCAACGTGACGATGTGCTGGCTGAGCGAGGGACATCCCCTCGTGAAGTACGCGCGCCAGCCGAGCGCCGCGATCGTCCACCTCTTCAACTTCGTCGGCAGCACCCGCGCGAAGGACGACAAGGCCGACTGGGTGAACACCGCGTTGTTCAGTGAGCTCCTCTCACGCGTGGAGGGCGATGCCCTCGAGTCGAACATCCGCCGCGCTGTCGACAGCGGGCTCATGAAGCCCGAGGAGCACGGCCGCAAGGCCGGCTACATCATGGAACGTGCGCACGCCGACGCCCGCGTGATGCTCGGCGACTTCTCGCGCCTCAACGGCGAAGGCCACGAGGACGAGCCGCGACCCGCGATGACCGCCGAGGACGAGGACGACCATGAGGAAGAAGGTCGTGATGAAGGGGCGGGAGAAAATGAACCCGTGACTCATGGAGACGCCGACGTGTCCGAACCGTCCGGGGAGACCGCCGCGAAGCCCCGCCGGAGGCGCGGCCGTCGCGGCGGCCGGGGAAGGCACAAGCCGCCGGCGGCGGCTGCGTCCTAGAGCTCCAGGTCCACCGCGAGCAGCTGAGCCGCCGCGTCGCGTAACCACGCGAGCACCGGGAGGTGGGCCGGATGGCCCGCGTACGCGGCGAGGCCAGCGCGATCGTCGAACGACTCGATCAGGACGTGGGTGTAGCCCTGCGCGCGCGCCGGGCTGACGTTCTCGCCCACCTCGAGCGACCGCAGCGCAGGCACCGTGGTCGCGAGCGCGCGCACCGCCGCGAGGATCGCGTCACGTTCCGACTGCGGAACGCTGTCCTTGAACGCCCACAACACGACGTGACGGATCACGGTCGCGATGATTGCACGGCGTTGCGGTAACGGCCCGGTGACTTCGGGCCGAGTGGCATCGCCGCTGCCCGATCAAGCAACATGGCCGGCGCACGCGCGCGTCTGGTGCTCATCGTCGAGGACGACAAGACGACCGGGGACCTGCTCGCCAGCGCGTTCAACGAGCAGCGCGGCTATGAAGCGTTGGCTGTCGCGAGCGGGGACGCGGCCCTCGATGCGCTCGGCCGGATCGATCCAGACCTGCTGCTGCTCGACATCCGGATGCCCGGGATGTCAGGCCTCGACCTCTACGACCGGGTCCGCGCCGACCCACGATTCCGATCGCTGCCGATCGTGTTTGAGACCGGCACGGGTCGCGAGCACGCCGCTGAGCTCCGGGCGCGCGGGATCGCCACCTACATCAAGAAGCCATTCGATATCGAGGAGCTCGTGCGATTCGTGAGGCGGCTCGTGCCGCCGCGGACCGACAACCCGAAAACGCGCGCCGTAGGTCGCTAGGTCTTCGGCCCGGCGCTCGCCAGGCGATGCGCCACCTTTGATTCGAGGCGATCCTTCGTCAGCTGGGAGCTCTCGACGAGGTCGCGGAATCCTTCCGCATCAAGCTCCAACGCCTCGCTCGGAGCGGTCGCGCGGACGGTCGCGTTACGGACGGTCCCGCTCAGCAGGCCGATCTCGCCGAAGAAGTCGCCGGCCTTGAGCGTGGAGACCTCCGTCTCGCCATGCGGTCCGTTCTGCCTGACGCTCGCGGCGCCGCGGGTCAGGAGGAAGAAGGACTCCGCCGGGTCGCCCTCGCGGATGATCGTCTGACCGGCCAAGAACCGCCGGATCTTCATCCGCTCGACCTCGCGCTCCAGGGTCGCGCTCGGCACATCCGGGAAGCTGCGGCGCATGTGCTTGAGCTCCTCGATGTACCGCTCGGCGTGGAGCACCGCGGTCGTGGCATCGCCGACGGCCGTGGTCACCTGCTTCGCGAGCTGCGCTCGAGTGTCACCGCACGCGTAAACGCCGGGGATGTTCGTGCGCATGTACTGGTCGGTCAGCAGGTAGCCGTTCTCGTCGTGATCGATGTGCTCGTCGAAGAGGTGCCGCCCGACGGGCTTGAAGCCGATGAACACGAACACGCCGCCGACCGGGATCCGCTCGATCGCGCCGTCACGTTCGACGTCCATCCAGCGGACCTGCGTGTCGCCACCGATCTCCTTCACCGTCGCCGGCGTGAGGGTCTTCACCGTGTCCATGCCGAGCAGCCGATCCTGAAGGATCGATTGGGCCCGGAACTCGTTACGCCGGTGGACGACGCGCAGGCTCTTCGCAAAGCGAGTGAGGAAGAGGCCCTCCTGGAAGGCGGAGTCGCCTCCACCGATGACCGCGAGATCCTCGCCCTTGAAGAACGCGCCATCGCACACGGCGCAGTACGAGACGCCGCGGCCGTGGAACTCAGCCTCGCCGGGCACCTCGAGCTTCGTCGGCTCGCCGCCGACCGTGACGATCACGGCGTACGCTCGATGAATGGTGCCGTCGTCCATCTCGACGACCTTCCAGTCGCCGTCGCTGCGGATCTTCTTGACCGGCGAGTACGGCTGGATCTTGAGACCGAACTTGGTCGCATGGGCGCCCATCTTCTCGGCAAGGGCGCGTCCGGTGATCGATTCCTCGCCCGGCCAGTCCTCGATGAGGTCCGTATTCAGGAGCTCACCGCCGATATCCTTGGCCTCGAACAGGATCGTCGACATGTTGGCCCGGGCGGCGTACAGGCCGGCCGTCAGGCCCGCCGGACCGCCGCCGATGATGATCAGATCGAAATCAGCCATGAGTAGACGACACTAGAACAGGTATGGACGCCACTTCTATTCGTTACCTCGCTCTCGGCGACTCTTTCACCATCGGCACGGGCACCACTCCCGACAAAGCGTTCCCCGCGCTCCTCGTCGCGCGGTGGCGCACCGCCGGCCGCGCGGTCGAGCTCCTGAACCCCGCGGTGAACGGCTACACCACCGACGACCTCATCACGCGCGAGCTCCCGCACGTAGCGGTGTTCAAGCCCACGCTCGTCACCCTGCTCATCGGCGCGAACGACATCGTGCGTGGCGGCAGCGACGACAAGCGGTATCGCGGTCAGCTGCGCCGGATCTACGCCCAGCTCCGCGACGACGGCGTCCCCGGATCGGCGGTCGTCGGCCTGCCGCAGCCGGAGTGGTCGCGCTCACCCGCGGCATCGCCGTACGGGACCACGGAGGCGCTGCTGACCCGCATCGCCCATTTCAACGCGATCGCGATGGAGGAGGCCGAGACCGCGGGTGCGCGGTTCGTCGACCTCTACCCGCTCATGCACCGCCAGGCCGCCGCGGAGATGCTCGCCACCGACGGGCTGCACCCGAACGCGGAGGCGCACGAGGAGTGGGCTCGCACCCTCTCGGAGAAGCTGACCCTCACGCCCGTCCTGTGATCGGGATCGCGGCCCCGGTGATTCCGGATGCCTCGGTGCTGGTCAGGAAGAGGATCAGCGCCGCCGCCTCCGCGGGCTGGACCCACGTTTTCGGATCGGCCTTCGGCATGTTCGCGCGATTCACCGGATGGTCGATCGTGCCGGGGAGGATCGCGTTCGCGGTGATCCCCTGGTCCTTCGTCTCAGCGGCGAGCGCCTCCGTCCATCGAACCACGGCCCCTTTCGCCATCGCGTAGCCCGCGGTGTTGCGCCCGGCCTTCAGCGCCGATCCCGCGGCGACCGACACGATGCGTCCGTACCCGCGCGCACGCATCGGCACGAGGCACGCGGCCGCGGGCACGACGACGGTCGCGACGTTCTGCTGCCACAGCGCATCGATCTTCGCGATGTCATCCGCAGGTCCCGTCCCGAAGCCACCGGCGAGGCTCGCGAGCACGTCGAGCCGGCCCCATGCGCGGAGCACGCGCTCGACGAATGCGTCCATCGACGCGCGGTCGGCGACGTCCGCATCGGCGATCAGCAGCTTGGGGTCACCATCGGCGCCGGCGAGGACGCCGAGTTCGGCGCGTAGCGCGCTCGCTTTGGCCGAGTCGCGTGCCACGATCGCCACGTGCGCGCCCGCCTCGAGATATGCGCGGACGACCGCATGGCCGAGGTTGCCCGTGGCGCCCGTGATGACGACGCTGCGGCGTTCGAAATCGGGCATCGCCGCCTAGACTACGCAGGGATGACCCTTCTTGAGCAGATCCAGAGCCCGGCCGATCTACGGTCGCTCGACCGCGAGGAGCTCGGCCAGCTGTGCCGCGAGATCCGCGAGTACACGGTCGACGCGGTCCAGCAGACCGGTGGCCACATCAGCTCGAGCCTCGGCGCGACCGAGCTCACCGTCGCCCTGCATCGGATCTTCGATTCGCCCCGCGACAAGCTGGTCTGGGACACCGGGCATCAGGGCTACGTGCACAAGCTGCTGACCGGACGCCGCGAGCGGTTCGGCACGCTCCGCCAGTTCGGCGGCATGTCCGGCTTCCTCGTGCGCACGGAGTCGGAGCACGATCAGTTCGGCGCGGGGCACGCGGGCACGTCGATCTCCGCGGCGCAGGGCATGGCGGTAGCCCGGGACCTCAAGGGCGGCGACGAGCACGTGGTCGCGATCATCGGCGATGGTGCGCTCACCGCCGGGATGGCCTGGGAAGCGCTGAACGACATCGGCGCCCGGCGCACCCGCATGATCGTCGTGCTCAACGACAACGGCATGAGCATCGCGCCCAACGTCGGCGCGGTCTCGCGGATGCTCGAGACCGTCCGGACCGCGGCGTCGTACCGCGAGCTCAAGCACGTCGCGCGCACGGTCCTCGAGCACATGCCCGCGGGCGACCTCGCCGAGGAGGCCCGCCGGCGGCTGTTCAACTCGCTCAAAGCGATCTTCATCCCGAACATCCTCTTCGAGCAGTTCGGGTTCACGTACTTCGGCCCGGTCAACGGTCACGACCTCGATGCGGTCGAGGGCGTGCTGCGCAAGGCGCGCGACTTCCGCGACGGCCCAGTGTTCGTGCACGTCCACACCCAGAAGGGTCACGGGTACGGGCCGGCCGAGGAGGACAACCAGAAGTGGCACGGCGTGTCGGCGACCGGTGCGGCGCCCGCGCAAGCGCCGCAGTACACGAAGGTCTTCGCCGATGCGGTCGCCGAGACCATGCGCCGCGAGCCCGCGGCGGTCGCGATCACCGCGGCGATGCCCGCAGGCACGGGACTCGCGCCGCTGTTCAAGGAGTTTCCGACCCGTCTCTTCGACGTCGGCATCTGCGAGCAGCACGCGGTCACCTTCGCGGCAGGACTCGCGACGCAAGGCATCGTCCCGATCGTCGCGATCTACTCGACGTTCCTGCAGCGCGGCTTCGATCAGATCGTCCACGATGTCGCGATCCAGGAGCTGCCGGTCGTATTCGCGATGGATCGGGGTGGCATCGTCGGCGACGACGGCCGCACCCACCAGGGACTCTTCGACATCGCGTATCTGCGGCCGCTCCCCGGGATCGTGCTGATGGCGCCGAAGGACGAGGCCGAGCTCCGGCAGATGGTCTGGACCGCGACTCGCTACGCCGGCAACGGCGGCGGGCCGATCGCCTTCCGGTTCCCGCGCGGCACCGGAACGGGCGCCGCGCTCGATGTGCCGCTCACGGAGCTGCCGATCGGCATCTCCGAGACGCTGCGTGAGGGCGCCGACGTCGCGATCATCTGCTACGGGCCGGTCGCGAATGACGCGTTAGTCGCAGCCGAGGCGCTCGCGACCGTGGGCATCGAGGCGACCGTCGTGAACGCGCGGTTCGCGAAACCGCTCGATGCCGAGCGGTTCCTCGCGATCGCCGCGCGCATCGGCCGCGTGCTGACCGTCGAGGAGCACGTCATCGCCGGCGGCTTCGGATCGGCGGTGAGCGAGCTCTTCGTCGAGCGCGGCGCGAAGGTCGAGCTCGAGATCCTCGGTGTCCCGGACGAATGGGTGGATCACGGCGCGCAGAAGCTGTGGCGGAAGCACTTCGGCCTCGATGCTGAGGGGATCGCCGCCGCGGTGCGCCGCCGGTGGCCGCGGCTGGCTCGCGATGCCTCCGAACGCGAGAGTGCCGGCTAGCGCCGTCAGCGTCGTCTTCCTCGACGATGGCGGCGTCCTCAACGACAACGATCGCCGTGCCGTCGAATGGCGTCGGCTCTTGGGCGAGTTCTTCGCACCGCGTCTCGGCGGGACGCCCGACGCCTGGGCCCAGGCGAACAGCGTCGTATACGAAGGCATCTGGGACGACTGGCGGCTGTTGCAACAGCGCGGCGAGGACCCTGGCCCGAGCTGGTGGCCGGACCAGGATGAGCGGTGGCTCGGTGGCATGTGCCAGCGGGTGGGCGTGCCCATCCCCATCGATGTGCCGGCGACGGTGCGCGCCAGCCGCGCGTACGTCATGGCGCACATCGACTGCGCGTATCCCGACGCGGCGCCGGCGATCCGGGCGATCCATGCGATGGGGATCACCCTGCATCTCGCCTCAGGTGGCCAGACGCATGAGCTCGAGCCGTACCTGCGCCGGATGGGCGTCCGGGAGCTCATCGACCGGCCGTACGGCGCGGATCTCCTTGGGGCGAACAAGCTTGGCCGTCGTTACTACGGGCGCATCGCCGAGGAT
>DASUSA010000118.1:0-5471 GCA_036375335.1 Candidatus Limnocylindria bacterium | reverse complement strand
GCAGCAGCTTGTTGGACGGCTCGGCCCCGAGCCGGTGCGAGATCGCGGTGCCCAGGTCCTGTGGCCCCGGGACCGGTGCCGCACCGAGCTGGACCGCCGCCACGACGAGCTCGCCCGCAGGGTCAGCGGCGACCGCGGAGTAGGGGAGCGGCTCAAGGGGCGCGACGCCGCTCGCCGCGTCGATCGACGGCAGGTGGGTGCGCACGTATCCCGGGGGCAAGATGGCGCCGACGGCCCAACGGGCCGGGCCCAACGATCGCGGCTGGCCCCGCCGATCGAGGCCCATCGCGGCGCGGTCGGCGAGCGCGACGATCTCGGTGCCGGCAGGGACCGGGATCGCACGCTCCAGCGACGCGGGTACGCGGCCGTCGAGCGCGGTCGCGCCGTAGTCGGCGGACACGAACACCCGGCTCGAGCGATCGCTATGGACTGCTTGGTACACCGGCCCAGTATGCGAAGCCGCGCGCGGTCGTACCTAGGGCTGGAGAACCGCCAGCGGGTTCACGAACTGGCCGTTGATCTTGGTCTCCCAGTGGACGTGAGGCCCGGTGGTCACGCCGGTGAGCCCGATCGCGGCGACGACCGAACCCGCGGTGACCGGGGTGCCGACCGGCAGATACGCCGCGCTCAGGTGGTAGTAGCACTCCTCGAGGGTCCCGCTCTGCACGCAGATGTGCAGGCCGCCGACGGCGACCCAGCCGTTCTGGCTGATGACGCCGTTGACCGAGGACGCGAGACCTGTGCCGTACGGGGCGGCGATGTCGACGCCGGTGTGGCCCGCCCACATGTACTGGGTGATGATGCCGGCCACCGGCCACGCGAGGAACCCGCCAGCCTTCGCCTCGGGTGCGCTGATCGCGGGCCGCGTGATGACCGTGGCGACGATCTGCGGCGGCAGCGGCAGCGCTGCCAGGACCGCGTTCGGGACGAAGATCTGCGCCCCAGAGGCGAAGTTCTGCGGCTCGAGCCACAGGCGGTTGTAGTCCTGGATCACGGCGGGGGTGACCTTGAATCGCGCGGCCACGGAATCGACGGTGTCCCCGTCCGCGACCGTGTAGAGCGCGCCGTCGGACGGCGGGATCACGATCTCGCGCCCGAGCTGGAGGTGGTATGGGTCGGTGATCCCGTTCGCGAATGCGATCGACTCGGCCGTCAGCCCGTAGTAGTTCGCGATCGTCCAGAGCGTGTCAGCGGCCGAAAGCGTGTACGTCTGCGTTGGGTGAGCGTCCAGGGTCACGGCCGTGCGCGGATCGCGACCAGCCGAGATCGTGTGACCGCGCGCCTCTGGCGCGGCCCGGGCGACCAGCGTCGTGGTGCTCGCAGGCGCGAGCGTGGTCGAACCGACCGATGCCGAGAAGACCGAGGCCTGCGCCGCCGGCCGAGCCGCGACGCCGCCGATGAATGGCAGCGCCATCACGATCGCCGCGACGAGCAGATTGATGAGCACGAACAACGCGCGGCGGCCCAGGTGGCGGGTACTGAGGCGCACGAGACGCTGGGTGGTCTGGCCGGTCTGCCGGGCGCGCTCCCCGAGCTGCATGCGCCCCCACGGCATAGCCGACGGCCAACTTTGCGTCGCCCTCAAGACCGCTTACCTCCCCAGATGCCGACGGGCCCGACAGCCGCGCCCGATCCCGAAAACGGGCATGTACGCATTTCGTACCAACCGTTCGGGGACCGGCGCACCGTAAACCGGCGGCTCACGATGTGTCAACCGCACAACAGGGCTATGTCGTTACGCCGACCGGGACCATTGGGGCACGCGATCGCGCGAAATCACCGCGGTTTGCGGCGATGTTGGGCCGTTCGTACGCTACGTCGCAGTGCCCGACTACAACCTTTCCTATTTCTATGTCTTTGCCTTTTTTCTCGTCGGTGCCGGCTTCGTCACCGTCTTGCTCGGTGTTTCGCGGCTCGTCGCCCCTCGAAAACCGTCCCTCGAAAAGTCGCGGACCTACGAATCCGGCGAGGAGCCGGTCGGGCAGGCATGGGGCCGTTACCCCAGCCACTTTTACATCTTCGCCTTGCTGTTCGTGGTCTTCGACGTCGAGGTGATCTTCCTGTTCCCGTGGGCCGTGCTGTTCCGATCGCTCGGGTGGAACGGCCTCGTCGAGATGGCCGTGTTCATTCTCATCCTGGTCGTCGGCCTCTTCTACGCGTGGCGCAAGCAGGTGCTGCGGTGGTACTGAGCTCGCCGAAGCCATCCGCGGAGCTCGGGCGCATCGCCGCCGAGCTTGGGACGAAGCTCGGTCAGCGCGCGCGGGTGTCCACGCTGCACGACATGATCGTCATCGACGTCGATCGTGATCGGCTGGTCGAGGTCGCGACGCTCCTGCGCGACGATCCGCTCACTCGGTGCGATCTCTATTCGGTCAACGCGGGCGTCGACACCGGAGCGGAGCTTCGTTCGGTGACCTTCGTGCGAGGCACGACGACCCACGTGTTCGCGATGCTCCGGACGATGTGCCGAGAGATGGACCCGCATGTGCCGACGCTCTCGGGCGTGTGGCCGGGCGCCAACTGGTGCGAGCGCGAGACCTACGACATGTTCGGCATCATCTTCGACGGCCATCCCGACCTGCGGCGGATCTTTCTCGAGGAATCGTTCCCCGGACATCCGCTGCGGAAGAGCTTCCTCCCGCCGCGCAGCGACGCGCGCGGAGGCTGAGCCCGTGCCCATCGGCCCCTTCGGGATCGATCCGACGATCTGGGCGGTGCTGCGGCTCGTCATCGCCGTCGGCCTTGCCGTGTTCCTCGCGCTGAATGGCGCGCTCGCCCAGATCTTCCTCGAACGCAAGATCCAGGCGGTCATGCAGGATCGGATCGGTCCGTATCACACCGGGCCGTTCGGGCTGCTCCAGACCTTCGCCGACGCGATCAAGCTCCTGAGCAAGGAGGACATCCGGGCCAAGCTCACCGACGCGCCGTTCTTCCTCGCCGCGCCGGCGATCGTGTTCAGCCCGATGCTCGCATCGTTCGTGGTGCTCCCATTCGGGCCCGACTTCGTCGCGGCGAACCTCAATGTCGGCCTGCTGTACCTCACGACGCTCGGCTCGATGACCGTGCTCGGCGTGGTGATCGCGGGATGGGCCTCGAACAACAAGTACTCGCTCATGGGGGGCCTCCGGTCCGCCGGCCAGCTCATCTCGTACGAGGTCCCGCAGATCCTCGCCCTCGTGACGGTCGTCCTGTACGTCGGCTCGCTTTCGATGGTGGACATCACCAACTCGCAGCCGGGCCCGCTCGTGAACGTGCTCATCCTGCCGTTCGCGTTCGTGACGTACCTGATCGCCGCTTTGGCCGAGACGAACCGCAACCCGTTCGACCTCCCCGAGGCCGAGTCCGAGCTCGTCGCCGGGTTCCTCACCGAGTACTCGGGCATGCGCTGGGGCATCTTCTTCGTCGCCGAGTACGGCGAGGTCACGGTCGTGTCGGCGATCATGGCCACCCTCTGGTTCGGCGGCTGGCACGGACCCGGTGTCGACGCCGTGCCGATCCTCGGGGTCCTCTGGTTCACCCTGAAGACGTACGCGTTCGTGCTCCTGTTCATGTGGATCCGCGCGACGCTGCCGCGGCTGCGGATCGACCAGCTCATGGGGTTTTGTTGGAAGGTGCTCATCCCGCTCGCCCTGTTCAACATCCTCGCGTCCGCCGTGATCATCCTCGCGTTCGCCGATCCACGGGTGCCGCTCGCCGTCGTGAACTGGCTGCTGCTGGCCACGCTGATCATCGGCCTGCCGTTCACCCAGCGGAGGCGCCTGCTGCGGTTCCGGTCGCGGACGCGCGACTCGGTGGGCCTGCGGGATGCCCGCTCCGGCCTCTCGCCCTAGCCATGTTCGACTTCCTCGAGCCGTTCTTCTTCGGGCTCTTCGCCCTTGGGATCATCGGGGCCGGAGCCGCGGTCGTGACGCTTCGGCGGATCACCGCGCAGGCGCTGCTCATGGCGCTGACGTTCGCGTGCATGGCCGGGATGTTCCTGTTGCTCGGCGCGGAGACGATCGCGCTCTTCCAGGTCCTCATCTACGTGGGCGCGATCACGATCCTCATCTTGTTCGGCGTGATGTTCACGAAGGTCGACGATCGCGCCTACGGGCTCTTCTTCCAGCAGCAGACGCCCTGGGCCGCGGCGGTCGTGCTCGTGATCGCGGTCCCCGTCGCGTTCCTCGCCCTGTCGTTCCACGACCCGGCCACGCCGTCGGCGAAGGGCGGTGACCTCATCCCGCTGGCGGCCAGTCTGTTCACCGACTACTCATTCCCGTTCGAGGTCGCCTCCGTGCTGCTCCTCGCGGCGCTGGTCGGCGCGATCGTGCTCGTGAAGCGGGACGATCAGTGACCGTCCCGCTCGGAGCGTTCATCGCCGTCTCGGCGGTGCTGTTCTTCCTCGGCGCGGCCGGCGTCCTCGTGCGGCGCAACGCGGTCGTCATCCTCATGTGCGTCGAGCTCATGCTGAACGCGAGCAATCTCGCGCTCGTGGCGTTCTCGCGGCGTGCCGGCCAGCTCGGCGCCGGCAACCCCCTCGATCAGCGCGGCAGCGTGTTCGTGGTGTTCGTGTTCGTCATCGCCGCGGCCGAGGTTGCCGTGGGTCTCGCGATCATCCTGGCCGCGTATCGCAACCGGCCGACGGTGAACGTGGACGAGCTCCACCAGATGAAGGGCTGAGGATGATCGCGAACGCGTGGCTCATCCCGGCCTTCCCGCTCGCGGCGTTCCTGATCAACGTGTCCTTCGGCCGGCGCTGGCTCGGGCGTTGGACGGGCCTGATCGCCACGGCCGCGGTCGGAGCCTCGGCGATCGTCGCGATCGGCATCTTCTTCGAGGTCCGCGCGGGCGCGCTCCGGACGGTCGTGCCGCTCTACAACTTCATGACCGTCGGCGACTTCCACAGCGACGTCGCCGCGCTGATCGATCCGCTCTCGACGGCCATGTTGCTGGTGGTCACCATCGTGTCGTTCCTCATCCACGTCTACGCGATCGGCTACATGGCCCACGACCGCGGCTTCTGGCGATTCTTCAGCTGGTTCCCGCTGTTCGTGTTCGCGATGCTCATCCTCGTCATGGCCGACAACTACCTCGTGATGTTCGTCGGCTGGGAGGGCGTGGGCCTCTGCAGCTATCTGCTCATCGGCTTCTGGTTCGAACGTCCGGAGCCGGCCGGTGCGGCGAAGAAGGCCTTCGTGATGAACCGGATCGGTGACTGGGGCTTCATGATCGGGATGATCACGACCTTCCTGGTGTTCGGCTCGATGAACTTCGTGGACGTGTTCGACCGGGTCGCGCGGAACCCGCCCGCGCAGGGCGTGCTCTCGCTCATCTGTCTCGCGTTCTTCCTCGGCGCGACGGGCAAGTCCGCCCAGCTCCCGCTGTACTCGTGGCTGCCCGACGCGATGGAGGGCCCGACCCCGGTGTCCGCGCTCATCCACGCGGCGACGATGGTCACCGCAGGCGTGTACCTGGTCGCGCGATCGACGCCG
>DASUSA010000117.1:0-6107 GCA_036375335.1 Candidatus Limnocylindria bacterium | reverse complement strand
ACTCCATCGCGGCGTGGCCGGCGCCTTCACTCGCGACGATTATCCCGCAGGGCATCGCCCACGGTGGGCATTTCGCCACGACGCCACGCCGACAGATCGTTGCGATGCGCGACGAACGTCAGGAGCGCTGCGCCGACGCCGTAGGCAGGATGCTCTTGGATGACGATGGTGACGACGGCCAGGGCGACAATCGCAGTCACTGTCGCCAGCACGGCGCGACGAATGAGCAACAGGCCAAGGCCCCAGCTCGTCAGGCCGAGGACCGCGAGCGCGGGCGCGATGCCGATGTACCCGCCGAGGGTCGTCGCGGCTCCTTTCCCACCCCGGAATCCTGCGAAGACCGGAAAAGTCTGGCCGACGATCGCGGCGAGCCCACAGAGATCACCGACCAGCGGGCCACCGAGGGTCAAACCTCCCAGGCCGCACACCGCGCCTTTGAGCAGGTCGGCGATGAGGACCGCGAGGCCGGCCGCCGGGCCGACCGTGAGCGCGACATTCGTCGATCCGGCGTTGCGGGTTCCGACTGTCCTCGGGTCTGGTCGACCGGCCAACCGGGCGGCTATGACCGCGCTCGTAATGCTTCCAACGAGGTAGCTCGCGGCTGCAGCCAGCGCAGGGAGAATGACCTGCAATGTGCTTACGCAGCCGCCGCGAATTTCGGGCCGAAGAGCATTTCGAGTACAATAAGCGTCTTCAGTGGGGCAGTTTGTAGAGTCGATTCGCCGCCCCAGCACCCAATGTTTCACGTTTGTCACGGCATGAATGTGCTCGCCATCAGCAACCAGAAAGGCGGGGTGGGGAAGACGACTACTGCCATCAGCCTGGCTGCCGCACTCGTCGAGAAGGGCTCGCGGGTGCTTCTGATTGACCTTGATCCGCAGGGAAACGCGACCAGCGGACTGGGTATCAGCAAGGAGCAGCCGCACTCGGTCTATGGCGTTCTCGTGCGGGATGAGCCACTCGGGGAGGCCGTCCGACCCACAGCCGTCGCGGGCCTGGACCTCCTGCCGTCCGCTCCCGAGATGGCCGGCGCAGAGGTCGAGCTGGTCCCGCTGATGGCTCGGGAGTTCCGGCTCCGCGAGGCGCTCCAGCGCGAAAAGGGGTACGACACGGTCCTCATTGATTGCCCGCCCTCACTCGGACTCCTGACCGTCAACGCGCTCGTCGCGGCTGACGCCGTCCTTGTGCCGGTGCAGTGTGAGTACTACGCCCTTGAGGGGCTCGCCCAGCTGTTGTCGACCATCGAGGCCGTGCGGGTCCGGCTGAACGCCAAGCTCGAGGTCCTCGCGATCGTCCTGACCATGGAGGATCGCCGCAACCGACTCTCGATGCAGGTGACCGAGGAGGTCATCCGGCACTTCCCAGAGCTTGTCGCGCGCGTGCGGATCCCGCGGGCGGTCCGGCTGGCCGAGGCACCGAGCCACGGACAGCCGATATCGGTCTACGACCCAGGTTCCCGAGCGGCTCAGGCCTACGGCGACTTGGCGCAGGAGATCTCGATGCGGCTCGCGTCGCGTGTCCCGATCGCGCTTGGCGGGGTGGGGGCGTAGTGGCTCGCACCGGTCTCGGCCGCGGGCTCGACGTCCTCCTCGGCAGCGCGCCAGCGACGAGCTTGCAGGCCGCTCTGAGCTCGGGTGCGCTGGAGATCCCGCTCGAGAAGATCCAGCCGAACCGCCAGCAGCCGCGGCAGCACTTCGACCAAGATTCGATCGCCGAGCTCGCTGCGTCGATCACGGCGCATGGCGTCTTGCAACCAATTGTGGTCTCACGGACTCCCGATGGATTCGAGCTCATCGCCGGCCACCGTCGGGTGCTCGCGTCACGCGTCGCCGGCAAGAGCTCGATCCCAGCGGTCGTCCGTCAGGACGTCCGCGACCGGCTCGAGCTCGCGCTCGTCGAGAATCTTCAGCGCGCCGACCTGAACGCGATCGAGACCGCGCGCGCCTACAAGCTCCTCATGGAGACATACGACCTCACCCAGGAGCAGCTCGCCGAGCGGCTCGGGAAGTCGCGCTCGGCGGTCGCGAACACCCTTCGCGCGCTCCAGGCGCCGCAGATCCTCCAGGACGCGGTCCAGGACGGCAAGATCAGCGAGGGCCACCTCCGTGCGTTGCTTCCGCTTCCACTTTCGGATGCGATCCGGGCCCTCGGCGACATCCTCGCCAAGGGCATGTCGGTGCGCGAAGCCGAAGCGCTCGCGCGCAAGATGGTCCATCCGACGCACCCCCGGAAACGGGCGCGGGCGAACGGGAGCGATGCCGATCTGGTGGGCGTGACGGCGGAGCTCCGCGGCGCGTTGGGCACGAAGGTCGAGATCACGCGCGGCCGAAAGGGCGGCCGGATCGCGATCCAGTTCTATTCCGACGAGGACTTCGAGCGGCTGTATGAGCTGCTCGTCCGCGCCGGGCGCACGTAGGAGAGGCGATGGCGGTCAAGACGGTCAAGACAGCGACTGGGAAGCCCGCGAACCCGAACGGCTCGGGGTCGTACAGCGCTGCCGACATCCAGGTCCTCGAAGGTCTTGAGGCCGTCCGTCGCCGGCCGGGGATGTACATCGGCACGACCGACCTGCGCGGGCTCCATCACCTCGTGCGCGAGGTGCTCGACAACTCGATCGACGAGGCGATGAACGGAACGTGCGACCGGATCGACGTGACGATCCACAAGAACAACGAGATCACCGTCGCGGACAATGGCCGCGGAATCCCGACCGACATCCAGAAGCAGACCGGCAAGTCCGCGCTCGAGGTCGTGCACACGATCCTTCACGCCGGCGGAAAATTCGGTGGTGCGGGCTACAAGGTCTCCGGCGGCCTGCACGGCGTAGGCGTGTCCGTGGTCAACGCGCTTTCGACACACCTGCGCGTGGAGGTCCATCGCGACGGCAAGGTCCACGAGCAGGACTACGCGCGCGGCAAGCCGGTCTCGAAGGTCAAGCAGATCACGAAGCCGCAGTACCAGCCGCCCCAGGTCGAATGGCGGCCGCGCGAGAAGCCCACCGGCACGATCACGACCTTCGCGCCCGACCCCGAGGTGTTCCCGGTCATCCAGTGGGACCGGTCGATCATCGTCCAGTGGCTGCGCGAGACGGCCTACCTGAACAAGGGCCTGTTCCTGTACATCACGGACGAGCGCGACGACAGCAACGAGGCTTTCTACTTCGACGGCGGTGTCGTGTCGTTCGTGCGCCACCTCGACAAGGCCCACAGCGCGCTGCACAAGCCGGTCTACGTGGAGCGGTCATTTGAGAACGACACGGTCGTCGAGGTGGCGTTCGAGTACAACGACACCTTCGCCGAGAAGGTCTACACGTTCGCCAACAACATCAACACGATGGACGGCGGCGCCCACCTCACGGGCTTTCGCACCGCCCTCACCCGAACCCTGAACGCGTACGCGCGCAAGAGCGGCGCGCTCAAGGAGGCGGACCCGAACCTCACCGCCGAGGACGTGCGCGAGGGCCTTACCGCAGTCATCAGCGTGAAGATCAAGGAGCCGCAGTTCGAGGGTCAGACGAAGACGCGGCTCGGCAACGCGGAGGTCGCCGGGCAGGTGGCGTCGGCGATCAACGACAAGCTCGGCCAGCACCTCGAGGAGAATCCGCAGGACGGCCGCAAGATCGTCGAGAAGTGCCTCACCGCGTTCCGCGCACGCGAGGCCGCGCGCAAGGCCCGCGACCTCGTGCTTCGCAAGGGCGCGCTCGACGGCTTCTCGCTGCCGGGCAAGCTCGCCGACTGCCAGGAACGCGATCCCGAGAAGTCCGAGATCATTCTGGTCGAGGGCAACTCCGCCGGCGGCTCCGCGAAGGGCGGCCGCGATCGCCGGTTCCAGGCGATCCTGCCGCTCCGCGGCAAAATCCTCAATGTCGAGAAGGCCCGCGCGGACAAGATGCTCGGCAACGAGGAGATCAAGGCGATCATCACCGCGCTCGGCACCGGCATCGGCGACTACTTCGATATCTCGAAGCTCCGATACGGCAAGACGATCCTGCTCGCCGACGCGGACGTCGACGGCTCGCACATCCGCACGCTGCTGCTGACCCTCCTGTATCGGCACTTCAAGCCGCTCATCGAGCAGGGCCGGATCTTCATCGGCCAGCCACCGCTGTATCGGCTGCAGCTCGGCAAGGAGATCCGCTGGGTCTATTCGGACAAGGAGCGCGACGCCGCGATCAAGGAGCTCAAGGCGCTCGCCAAGACGAAGTCCGCCGAGCGCAAGACGAAGGCCGCCGCGAAGAAGGCCAAGGGCGAGGCGGCCGACGCGGTCGAGACCGAGTCGACCTCGACGGACGAGGGCACTGACGACGGCAAGGGCGGCCGCGAGCCCGCGATCGCGCGCTACAAGGGCCTCGGCGAGATGAACGCCGAGCAACTGTGGGACACCACGCTCAACCCCGCGACCCGCACGCTCCGGCTCGTCACGCTCGAGGACGCCGAACGGGCCGACTTTGTGTTCGACGAGCTCATGGGCAACGAGGTCGAGGGCCGCAAGAAGTGGATCATGGCGAACGCGAAGTCCGCGGAGCTTGATCTCTAAGTGGCCCGCTTGCTCGACCTCGGCATCGACTTCGACCACTGGTGCTTTGCGTGCGGCCGGCTCAATCCGTCCGGGCTGCAGCTCGACTTCGACGTCTCATCCAACAGCGCGACGGCCCGCTACACCGGCCTACAGCGCCATCAGGGCTACGACGGCACGCTCCACGGCGGGGTCGTGACCGCGCTGCTCGACGAGACCATGGGGTGGGCGATCTTTCACCAGGGCATCTGGGGCGTCACCGCGAAGCTCGAGGTCACCTTCAAGCGACCGGTCCCGGTCGGTGAGGAGATCGTCGTGAGCGGCCACCTCGTCAACGACCGCGGGCGCACGATCGAGACGAAGGGCACCGTGACGCGAAGCAGCGACCACCTGGTGCTCGCCGAAGCGACCGCGCTGTTCATGCGGATGCCCGACGAGCAGCGGGTCGAGCTCGAGAAGCGCTACTCGCGGACCGACGAGGCCTTCGCGCGAGTCCGCGCGGCCGTCGCGGCCGAATCACATCCTGAGGAGCACGCCAGAACGTGATCGAAGGACCGAACAACGAGCGCATCGTCGGAATCGAGCTCGAGACCGAGATGCGAAAGGCCTACCTCGACTACGCGATGACCGTCATCGTCGCGCGCGCCCTGCCGGACGTGCGCGACGGCCTCAAGCCGGTGCAGCGCCGGATCCTCTGGACGATGCATGAGATGGGCCTTCGCAATGACCGGCCGTTCCGCAAGTCGGCGGCGATCGTCGGCGACGTGATGGGGAAATACCACCCGCACGGTGACGTGCCGATCTACGACGCACTGGCGCGCTTCGCCCAGGACTTCACGATGCGCTATCCGCCGATCCAGGGGCAGGGAAACTTCGGCTGCTTCTCCGGCGACACGAAGGTCGAGCTCGTGAACGGCGAGCAGCGGACATTCGTCGAGCTCGTCGAGATGGTCCACCGCGGGGTGCGGGCCGAGGTCTTCACCGTCGACGCGCATCGCAACGTGCGGATCAAACCACTCCGCGCGCCGCGCCTCGTGAAGCGGAATGACCCTGTCGTGAAGGTGACGCTCGTCTCGGGCGCGGAGATCGTCTGCACGCCCGACCACCGATTCATGCTGCGCGACGGCACATACCGCGAGGCCGGCAAGCTCAAGGCGAAGGACCAGCTCATGCCGTTCGCGCGGACCGCGATCCCCGAGCGGCTGCATCGCACTGGCGCGTTCCCGATCCCGGCGAGCCTTTCGCAGATCGTCACGTCGGTCGCCCCGGGCGGGCGCGCTGACGTGTACGACCTCACGGTCGACGTCACGCAGAACTTCGCGCTCGCCGCCGGGGTGTTCGTCCACAACTCCATCGACGACGACCCGCCAGCGCATATGAGATATACGGAAGCCCGGCCGGCGGCCATCGCGGCCGAGCTCCTCGCCGACATCGAAAAGGAGACCGTCGACTGGTACCCGAACTACGACAACCGCCACATGCAGCCGACGGTGCTGCCGGCGCGAGTGCCGAACCTGCTCGTGAACGGCTCGACGGGCATCGCCGTCGGCATGGCGAGCAACATCCCGCCGCATAACCTCCGCGAGGTCGCC
>DASUSA010000116.1:0-7470 GCA_036375335.1 Candidatus Limnocylindria bacterium | reverse complement strand
GCCTGGCGGGGGCTCGAGCGGAACACCTCGGCGCCGAAGCGCGCGAGGTCGTGGTGCGACGCGGCGCTCGCCATCATTTCGATCGCGCAGCACGCGAGGCCGTAGCCGAGCGGCCAGGGGCTCCGCGAGCGCGCCCAGTTCACGAGCATGTTCACGCTCGTGAACACGATGTTGTCGTCGCTCGCGGTGACGCCGGAGATCATTCGCGGCTCGTGGCCGCCCATCCCGGTCTGGGTGGTCAGCGGCCGGCGCTGGATGACGTCCTCCTCGAAATCGATGGGCTGGACGCCGGTTGGGGTCTTCTGGTCGATGGCCATGTTTGACCTCAGTCTAGCGGCCGATTTCGTGGCTTGCCCGCAGGAGCGAGACCAGCCGCGCGTGCAACGGACGGCCCGATGCGACGATCTCAGTGTGCTCGGTCCAGGTCACCTCCCCTCCTGCCTCACGGACCAGCAGGGCGCCGGCCGCGGTGTCCCACGCCGATCGCGAAACCTCGAAGTACGCATCGATGCGGCCGGCCGCGACCCAGGCGAGGTCGAGCGCGGCCGATCCCGCGCGACGGATGTCGCGGATCGACCCCGCGACCTTCGCGATGATCGCGGCCTGCGCCCCTCGTTCCCCGGCGTCGTAGCTAAATCCAGTGGCCACGAGAGCCGCGGCTGGGTCGGCGACCGAGCTGGTGGCGATCGTGCGGCCGCCAAGCTGCGCACCGTCGCCACGCGCCGCGGTGAAGAGCTCGCCCCGGATCGGATCGAGCACCGCGCCGGCGATCGCGCCGTCGGCGTCCGCGCACGCGACGCTCACGCACCAGTGCGGGATGCCGTAGAGGTAGTTGATCGTGCCGTCCAGCGGATCGACCAGCCAGCGCAGCCCGGTCCTGCTCTCGCTCGTCGAGCCCTCTTCGGCCACCAACCCGTCGTGCGGCCGGCGCGCATGCAGGTACGCCACCACGGCCTGCTCCGCGCGCTCGTCCGCCTCCGAGACCAGATCGGTCGCCGTGGACTTGCTCCGCACGCCGACCGCCGGACCGCGGAAGCGCTCGATGAGGATCTCCGCGGCCGCGCGCGCCGCGCCGACGGCGATGTCGAGCGCGTCGGTCGCGGTCAAGGCAGCGGGCTCAGGCGCGATGTGCGCCAGGCTTTCCGTCGCCGACGACGAAGGTCGCGAGCGTGCTGGCCGTCGCCGTCGGGGTGGTCACGGTCGACACGCCGCGGAAGTCGGCGGTCAGCCGACCGCGCTCGACCGTGCAGCGCACGTAGCCGCGATGGTTGTCGAAGAAGTGCAGCTGCGGATTCTTCGCCGAGCCGTCGAACTGCGTGACCGGGATGAACGGATCGCCCTCCGAGCTGATCGACGTTCCGAGCAGCTCGGTCGCGACGATCGGGGACGCCGGATCGGCGAAGTCTTGTTTGACGTCGTAGACGAAGTCGACGTGGCTGTCCCCCGACAGGACAACGGTGTTCTTGGTTTTGGCGAACTGCTCGATGAGCATCTGGCGATCCGCCACGTAGCCCATCCAGTTGTCGACGCCATCGAAGTGGTGCGTCGCCGGGTCGGGGCTCGAGTCCTGCTGCGCGAACCGCACGGACTGCGCGACGAAGTTCCAGGCCGCGTGCGACGCGCCGAGACCGCTGATCAGCCAGTCCCGTTGCTCCGTGCCGAGCATCGTGCGCTTGGGGTCGAGACTCGCCGCGCAGTAGCCCGACGGGGTCTCGGCGTTGTCAGCGCAGAGCGCGACCTCGGGCGAGCGGTACTGGCGCGTGTCGAGCACGTGGAACGTCGCAAGGTCCCCGAACGACAGCGCCCGGTACAGCTTCATCGCCGGCCCGGATGGTCGCGCGACGCGGATCGGCAGGTGCTCGTAGTACGCCTGGTACGCGTTCGTGCGCTCGAACACGGCCTGCTTGTTCTTCGGGTCGTTCACGTCGATGCCGCCGGCGTAATTGTTCTCGACCTCGTGGTCGTCCCACGTGGCGATCCATGGGAACGCCGCGTGCGCCGCCTTGAGATTCGGGTCCGTCTTGTACTGCGCGTAGCGGTCCCGGTAATCGGCCAGGGTGAACGCCCACCCGCGCTTCGCGTAGTCGCGGACCCGGTCGCCGCGCGCGTCGCCCTCGTAGATGTAGTCGCCGAGGAAGACCACGGCGTGAAGATCCTCCTGCGCGAGGGCGGCGTGGGCCGTGTAGTAGCCCTGGGTGTAGTTCTGGCAGGACGCGAAGGCGAACTTCAGCACCGCCGGGCTCGCGCTCGCCGCCGGCGCGGTTCTGGTGCGGCCGATCGGGCTGTCGAATCCTCCCGCGCGGAAGCGGTACCAGTACAGGCGGTCCGGCTCGAGCCTGGTCGCGTCGACGTGGAGCGAATGCGCGAGCTCGGGGATCGCGCTCGCGGTCCCGGAGTCCGCCACGTCGGTCATCGCCTCGTCGCGGGCGATCGCCCACGTGACGTCGACCGGCGTGCCCGGCATGCCCCCGCCGTGGAGCGGGTCCATCGCGAGGCGCGTCCAGAGGATCACGGCGTCGGGCAGCGGGTCGCCTGAGGCGACGCCGAGGGTGAATGGATCTTTGTCGAGCCTGACCGGCACCGAGGTCCGGGCGCATCCGGCCAGCGGTGCGAGGGCGGCCAGGGCGGCGACCCGGGCGGAGGCGGCGAGGAACGCGCGACGGTCCAGCTGGTGTGGGACCGCGCTAGGCCGAAGCACCCTCGTGAGCGCGGTATTGGAGCTCGTAGAGCCGATGGTAGACGCCATGCTGCCCGAGCAGCTCCTTGTGCGAGCCCATCTCGGCGACGCGGCCCTTGTGCAGCACGATGATCCGGTCGACGTTCTGGATCGTCGAGAGGCGGTGGGCGATGATGATCGACGTCCGCCCGACCATTAGCTTCTTCAAGGCGTCCTGGATGAGGTGCTCGGTCTCGGTGTCAACCGATGACGTCGCCTCGTCGAGCACGAGCATGATCTCAGGGTTGAACGCGATCGCCCGCGCGAACGCGAGCAGCTGCTTCTGCCCGACCGACAGGGTCGAGCCGCGCTCGGTGACGACGGTCTCGTACGCGTCCGGGAGGCGCTCGATGAACTTGTCCGCGTTCACGAAGCGCGCCGCCGACCGGACCTGCTCGTCGGTGATGCCTGTCTCGTTCAGCCGGATGTTCGACGCGATGGTGCCGGCGAAGATGAAGGGGTCCTGGAGCACCACACCGACGTGGCGCCGAACGTCGCGCTGCGCCAGGTCGCGCAGATCCACGCCGTCCAGGAGGATGCGCCCCTTCTGCACATCGTAGAAGCGCGAGATCAGGCTGATGATCGACGTTTTCCCAGCCCCGGTCGCGCCGACGATGGCCACGCTCTCGCCGGCGGAGATCTTGAAGTCGACGTCGCGCAGGACCCAGTCGCCTTCGTTGTAGGCGAACGAGACGTTGTCCATCGTGATCTCGCCGCGCACGCTCGGGAGCGCGATCGGATGGGGCGCGTCCACGATCGTCGCCTCGGTGTCGAGCAGCCGGAACACACGCTCCGACGAGGCCATCGCCGACTGGAGGATGTTGTATTTCTCAGACAGGTCCTGGATCGGGCGGAAGAACTGGTCGAGCAGCTGCCAGAACGCGAGCAGGGTGCCGATGGTCAGCTGCCCGCCGAGGGCCCAATAGCCGCCGGCGATGAAGATCGCCGACGCCGCGCCCGCGCGGGTGAAGGTGACCGAGGGGAAGAACAGGCTCATCGCCTTGATCGCGCCCTGGTTGGCGTTCAGCAGGTCGGTGTTCAGCTCGTCGAACTGCTGGTACGCACGCGGCTCGCGCGTGAACAGCTGGACGATTGACATGCCGCTGATGTTCTCGTTCAGGTAGGCGTTGATCCGCGCCAGCCGGATCCGGACGCTGCGGAACGATTCGCGCATCGTCTTCCGGAAATAGAACGTGAGCGCGACGATGATCGGCAGCGTCCCGTACGTGATCAGTGCGAGCCGCCAGTCGAGGAACAGCAGAACGACGGCGATGCCGATGAGCATCAAGAAGTCCCCGAAGATCGACACGACGCCCTGGGTCACCATGTCGGTGAGCGCGTCGATGTCGTTGGTGATCCGGGTCATGAGCCGGCCCACCGGGTTGCGGTCGAAGAACGAGAGCGACAGCGACTGCAGGTGCCCGAACAGCTGGACCCGGAGGTCGTACATCGCGCGCTGGCCGACGTACGTGGTGAGGATGTTCTGCCCGTAGCGCAGGGCCGCCGATGCGAGCAGCACCCCGAGGTACGCCGCGCCGAGCGGCACGAGGAGCCGGAGTCCTTCGGCGGCCGGGATGTCGCCGTTCACCGCCGGCGCGATGGCCGAGTCGATGAGGAACTTCGTGATGATCGGCGGCGCGATATCCGAGAACGAGAGGAAGACGAGAAGCACGAACGCGAACGCGACGGGCCTCTTGTACGGCCGCAGGTACGAGAGCAGCCGGCGCATGAGTCGGCCGTCGTAGGCCTTGCCGAGGATCTCATCCTCCTGGAAGAAGCCGGCCATCAGGCGCCCTCCCCCATCCCGCCGCTGCCCATGCGGGTGCGGAACCGGGTCGGGCCGCTGTCCTGCGCCGCCTTCACCCGCTTTTCGTGCTCGTCCCGCTCGGTGTCGACGTCGAGCTCCTCCTCGAGCAGCTGGCGGCGGTACATCTGGGCGTAGATGCCGTTGCGCTCCAGCAGCTCGCGGTGAGCGCCACGCTCCGCGACGCGTCCCTCGTCGAGAACGAGGATCTCGTCCGCGTCCTTCACGGTCGAGATGCGGTGGGCGACGATGATGCTCGTCCGCTCCTGCAGGACGCCGCGCAGACGTCGCAGGATCTCGGACTCGGTGTATGTATCCACGGCGCTCATCGCGTCATCGAGGATGACGATGCGCGGATCCTTTGCGACGGCCCGCGCGATCGCGGTCCGCTGCTTCTGGCCGCCGGACAGGGTGACGCCGCGCTCGCCGATCATCGTGTCGTACCGCGCCGGGAAGTCCTCGACGTCCTTGTTCAGCTGCGACACGTCCCCGGCCCAGTCGAGCTTGGGATCATCGAGCGCGGCCTCCAGGCCGAAGCTGACGTTCTCGCGCAGCGGGACGCTGAACAGGAAGGTCTCTTGTGGGACGTAGCCGACCGCGCGGCGGAGCGCCGCGAGCGGGTACCGCTTCACGTCGATCCCGTCGATCAGCACGTCGCCCGACGTCGCGTCGAAGAGCCGCGGGATGAGATTCACGAGGCTGGATTTGCCGGCACCGGTGTGACCGACGATCGCGAGGGACCCGCCCGCCGGCACGGTGAAGCTCACATCGCGCAGGACCTCGGTCGGGCCGTACGCGAAGGACACGTCGCGGAACTCCACGTCGCCCCGGATCGCGTGCGTGGCCGGGTCGGCCGGGTCGAAGATGTCGGGCTTCGCGTCCCAGATCTCTTGCAGCCGCTGCAGCGAGGCCCAGCCCTGCTGGAAGAGGTTCGAGACCCACCCGAGGGCGATCATCGGCCAGGCGAGCAGGTTCAGGTACGCCACGAACTGGACGAGCTGGCCGAGTGTCATGCGGCCCTCGATCGCGTCCTGACCGCCGACATACAGCGTCGCGAGCACCGCGAGCCCGAGGATGAAGGACATCGTCGGCCAGATCAGGCCGTCCATCCGGCGCAGGTTGATGGCCCGGCGGACGTACTCCTCGTTCACCGCCGCGAAGCGCGCGATCTCGGCGTTCTCCTGGGAGAAGGCCTTCACCACGCGGATGCCCGAGAAGTTCTCCTGCGCCGTCGTCGACATCTCGGAGAACTGCGCCTGGAGCCGCTCGAACTTCACGTGGACGCGCCGGCCGATGATCCAGAACGTCAGCGACACGAGGGGCATAAGCACGACCGAGATGAGCGTGAGCTTCACCGACACGCCGAGCATCGACACGATCGTGAACGTGAACGTCATCGTTGTGGACGCCACGTTCATGACCCCGGGACCCTGCATCTGGCGCACGGCGGACAGGTCGTTGGTCATGCGGGCCATGAGGTCCCCGATCCGCTGATGCTGGAAGTAGCCGAGATGCATTCGCTGCAGGTGCGCGAACAGGTCGTTCCGCATGTCGTACTCGATGTACCGAGACGTGTTCATGACGAAGTAGCGCCCCGCGGCCAGGCAGATCGCGACGATGCTGGAGAAGAGGAGCGCGAGCAGCGCCAGCCGCACGATCGCGTCCTCGGTGGTGCCGCGATTGAGCCCGTCGACGAGCTGGCCGATGAAACGCGGCGGGACGACGGCCGCGACGGACCCAGCGGCGACGGCCAGGATGCCGAGGACGAGCTGGGTGCGGCGCCGGCCGATGTAGTGGAAATAGGTGGCCCGGGCGGAGGTCACGTGGGGTGAAGTCTAATCGGACCTGTCCGCATCGCGGGTCACATTGCGGACGCGGCCTCGGCTCGCGCGTGACCCCGCGAAGCGCGACCGCCGACCCAGGCGAGCAGACATGCCATCGCACCGCCGACGAACACCGGCGCGACCCCGTAGGCGTCGGCCACCGGCCCGACCAGCAGGAGCGGCGCGAAGCTGAACACCGAGACGAGCGTGTTCAGGACACCGAAGATGCGCCCGCGGATCTCGTCGTGCAGGTCGGACTGCAGCCGGGTCATCGAGGGCACGGTGATGAACGCGTACGACAGGCCGAAGACGAACGCGGTGAGGCTCACCAGACCGACGAAGAATGGGAAGCCCGCGGTCGGGCCGGCGGCGTTGCGGAAGATCACGCCGAGCGGCCGCTCGGCCGCGAGGACCAGCAACGCGATCGCTGTCACGAGGAGTCCCGTGCCGATCGCGCGGTTCGGCGCGAGCCGGCCGCCGATCACGTTCAACGCCCCGAGCCCAACGATCACGCCGAGGCCCGCGGGGGCCACCAGGACGACCACGTTCTTCTCGCCGAGGCCGAGGACCTCGCGCACGAATCCGGGCGCGAGCGCGCCGGCGATGGCCACGAGCATGTACGTGAGCGCGATGTAGACGAGCGACCACACCACCGGCGGATGGTTCCGCAGGTACGCGAAGGCCTCGCCGACGCCACCGAACGTCTCGGCCATGGCCTTCCCTGCGACCTCGACGCCGATGATCCGGCCCTCCCGCGTCACCGCCGCGACCGTCGGAACGGTGAGACAGAGCAGCGCCGCGCCGGCGAACATCGCGCCGACGACGATGAACAGCGCCTGGTAGCCGGAGAGCGCGATGACGATCGGCGCGAGGATGATGAAGCCGACGAGGAACGCGCCGTTGAACGTGAATGTGAACAGCGAGTTCGCGACGAGCAGGTCTTGCTTGCGCACGATCGCCGGGATCGTCGCCGATTCAGCGGGCACGAAGAAGACCGTGATCGCGGCGACGAGGAAGTTGACGATGTACGCGGTCGTCACGCTCTCTCCGAGCACGAACAGCGGCAGCACCGCGCCGGCCCGGAGCGCGTTCGTGATCACGAGCACGCGCTTGCGGTCCGTCCGATC
>DASUSA010000115.1:0-7586 GCA_036375335.1 Candidatus Limnocylindria bacterium | reverse complement strand
CCGGAGGCGAGCATCTCGGCGAACACCACCTTCGCCGCGGTCGTGTTGATTGACCCCGCGCCGATCAGCCTGACGAGCGCTCCGAGATGCGCGGGCGTCACCCTGAGCTGCGCGAGCTCCAGATCGACGGCCTTCAGGTGGCCGAGTATCTCGCCGGCGACCCAGTTCGCGACGCGTTTGGCTTCCGACGGCGCGGTTTTCGCGACGGACTCGAACCAGTCCGCGAGCGCGCGGTCCGACGTGAGCACCCGCGCGTCGTAGTCGGAGAGGCCGTACTGCGAAACGAACCGCGCTCGGCGGTCGCTGGGCATCTCGGGCAGCGCGGCGCGAATCCGTTCGACCGTCGCGCGGTCGGGCGCGAGGGCGACGAGATCCGGCTCGGGGAAGTAGCGGTAGTCGTCGACCTCCTCTTTCGTGCGTTGCAGGTACGTGCGGCGCTTGTCCGGGCTCCAGCCGACGGTGATCTTGCCGGTGCGCGTGCGGAGCTCGCCACCGCTCTCCCACTCGTCCCACAGGCGGGCGGACTCGTACGGGATGGCCTCCTCGAGCGCGCGGAAGCTGTTGAGGTTCTTGATCTCGCTCAGCGGCGGCCAGCGCGTCTCGCCGCCCTCATCGAATCGGATGGAAACGTTCACGTCGAATCGCGCCCCGCCCTCCTCGAGCTTGAATCCCGCGACTCCCGCATACACCAGGCGCTCGCGCAGCGCCTCGAGATACGCGAGGGACTCGCCGACCGAACGGAGATCGGGCTCGGACACGATCTCGAGCAAGGGCGTACCGGAGCGGTTGAAGTCGACGAGCGTCGCGCCGCCGGCGTGGATGAGGCTGCCGGTGTCCTCCTCAAGATGCGCGCGGCGGATGCCGACACGCTTGGTCGACCCGTCGTCGGCAGGGATCTCGAGCCAGCCGTTCACCGAGAGCGGCAGGTCGAACTGCGAGATCTGATAACCCTTCGGCAGGTCGGGATACATGTAGTTCTTGCGGTCGAACTTTGTGTGCTCCGGGGTCTCGCAGTGGAGCGCGATCCCGGCCGCGATCGAGAGCTCGATGGCACGGCGGTTCGGGTACGGAAGCGCGCCCGGCAGGCCGAGACAGACCTCGCAGGTCAGCGTGTTCGGCGGCGCACCGAACCACTTCGCCGAGCAGCCGCAGAACATCTTCGAGCGCGTGTCGAGCTCGACGTGGCACTCGATGCCGATGATCGTCTCGTAGCGCGTGGCCACGGTCATCGGGTGGATGAAGGCGCCGGCACGACCTGCGTCCCGTTGATCAGCCGGCTCGTGTTCACGACCACCTTCGCGCCTTCCACCGACACAAGATAGTGGTCGATGTTCAGGGGCGGGCCGCCAGCCGCGTCTTTGACCGAGATGCCGATGTCGCTGCCCGGTGGCACCGACGGAAGCGCCGACGCGGGGATCGCGAGGAACTCGTCCTTCCCGTACTGGAAGAGATAGAAGGCTTTGTCGACGAGTGGAGGCCCGTAGAGCTTCGACGGACCTCCGACGGGCGGGACGTCCGAGGCAGCCAGGACGACCCGCCCGCCGATCACGTTGGCCGGCGGCGTCGCGAGCTCGACGGCGAGCGAGGTGTACGCGACCACCGCAACGAGGACCAGCGCGACGACGACGAACGCGGCGACGAGCAGGTACTGCTTCCAGACCGGCGTGGGATCGAGCGACTCCGGACCGGCCCACTGCTCGACGGGCTGATCCTCGGAGCGGGTGCCCATCAGGCGCTCGCGTCGGCCGCGGGCTGCAGCGCGCGTTGCACGGCCGCGCGCGTCCCGCCGTCCCACTCGGCGACCGCGTCGCGTAGCTCGGGCCGGCGCTTGATGATGTTGCGCACGGCGGCGCTAACCGCACGCGTGACGAACGGTCGCGTGTCGCCTGCGAGGAATGAGAGGATCCCGAAGCCCCGCTCGGCCATCTTCGCGCCGGACGCGCTCGTGAACACCGACGCGACGTTCCAGCGGACGTTCTCGTCGGGATCGCGGGCCCAGCGTTCGAGCCGCGCGAACGTCGCGTCGGTGTACGAGCGCAGCAGCTGATCGCCGATCGCGAACGGCCCGAGGTTGCGCCGGACGTACTCGTCGCGGTCTGAGAGCGCCGGCTCGATAAGGTCGAGCAGGGCTTCGGCGCGCTCCGGATGCCTGCTGCGGGCTGCGTACTTGGCCCCGACGACCACTGCGCGGCGCAGCCGTGCGTCGCCCGTCGCGACCCAGGCCTGCGCAGGGCGAAGGTATTCGTTGAACGCGCGCTCGAGGCAATCGCCCAGCAGCGACGCCGCCGCCTCGCGCACTTCCCAGTCCTCATCGCGCGCGAGTCGATGGATCGCGCGCTCGACGTCGGGACGATTCGTCGTGACAAGCGGCCGAAGGATGACCGCGGCGAGCTCCTTGTCGACCCTGCGGGGATGCTGGAGCAGCCGGGTCGCCCAGTCACGGCGGACGAGCGACGATGCGCTCTGCATGCGCACGATCGCGGCGGCCCTCGAGTATTCGGACTTCTTCACCCATCCGCGCTGGCCGGTTCGCCGCAGGATGTCGGACGCGGCGAGTGGGTCACCCGCCACGAGCGCCTTCTCGAAGGCGCGCTCCCAGTCGATCAGTGCCGCTGCCGTCCCACGAACCGCTCGATGCGATCGCATGCTGTGTCGATCTTCTCCATCGAGGCGGCGTAGCACGCGCGCACGTGGCCCACACCGCGCTCGCCGAAGGCGTTCCCCGGCACCACGACGACCTGCTCCTCCTTGAGGAGCCGCTCGCAGAACTCGTCGTCTGACAGTCCGGTGGACGTGACGTTCGGGAAGCAATAGAACGCGCCGCGCGGCTCGAAGCAGTGCAGGCCCATCGCGTTGAAGCGCTCGTACATCCGCCGGCGCCGCTTGTCGTACTCCGCGACCATCCGCTGCACCTCGGCCTCGCCGTTGCGCATCGCCTCGAGCGCGGCGTACTGGGCCGCGGTCGGGACGCACATCACGGTGTACTGATGGATCTTCATCATCTGCTCGACGATCTCCGCCGGGGCACACGCATAGCCGACGCGCCAGCCGGTCATCGCGTACGCCTTCGAGAAGCCTGCGAGGTAGATCGTCCGCTCCTTCATCCCAGGCTCGTCGAGGATCGAACGGTGCTCGGTGCCGTACACGAGGCGGTCGTAGATCTCGTCCGAATAGACGAGCAGGTCGTGCTCCTTCGCGAGGCCCGCGATGCCCCGGACGTCCTCAGCCTCGAGGACCGCGCCAGTGGGGTTGTTCGGGAAGCCGAGGAGGATCGCGCGCGTGCGCGGCGTGATCGCCCTGCGCACGTCGTCGGGCAGCAGGCGGAAGCCGTTCGCCTCGTCGGTCGGCACGGCGACTGGGACCCCGCCGGCGAGCACGATGCCCGGGACGTACGCGACGTATGAGGGATCGGCGACGATGACTTCGTCGCCCTCGTTCAACGTCGCGCGGAGGGCCAGGTCCACCGCCTCCGACACGCCGACCGAGACGAGGATCTCGCTGAGCGGGTCATAGGACACGCCGCGCCTGCCCTTCGTGTGTGCCGCGATCGCCTCGCGGAGCGCGAGGAGCCCGTAGTTCGAGGTGTACTGGGTCTTGCCGTCCTTAATCGACCGCATGGCCGCGTCGCGGAACGCATCCGGCGTGACGAAGTCCGGCTCGCCGACGCCGAGCGAGATCACGCCCGGGATGCCGGCGGCGAGATCGAAGAACCGGCGAATCCCACTCGCGGGCAACCGCGCCACCCGGGCGCTGGTGAGCGATCGCTTGGCGAGCGTCATGCGGCCTTCATCGGATGCTGCTGATGATGCTCCGTCGCGCCCTCGAATGCCGCCGCCACGCGGAACAGCATGCGCTCCTGATAGGAGTTGGCGATGATCTGGAGGCCCACCGGCAGGCCCTCGGAGAGGCCGCAGGGCATCGAGAGGCCGGGGAGCCCGGCGATGTTCACGGGCAGGGTGAAGACGTCGTTCAGGTACATCTGCAGCGGGTCGTTCGTCTTCGCGCCGATCGGGAACGCGACCGTGGGCGACGTTGGCGTCACGAGCGCGTCGACCTTCTCGAACACCGCATCGAACTCGCGCTTGATGATGGTGCGGACCTTCTGGGCCTTCACGTAGTACGCGTCGTAGTAGCCAGCCGAGAGCGCGTACGTGCCGAGGATCATGCGGCGCTTCACCTCCGGCCCGAAGCCCGCGCCGCGGGTCTTGCGGTACGTGTCGACAAGATCCCGACCGGCGACCCGCAGGCCGTAGCGCACACCGTCGTATCGCGCGAGGTTCGCGGAGGCCTCCGAGGGCTGAATGATGTAGTAGACGGCGAGTCCCTTGTCCGTCGACGGAAGGCTCACGTCGACGATCTCGGCCCCGAGCTTCTCGAACTGCGCGATCGCCGCGCGGATGGCCGCGGTCACGCCGGGCTCGACGCCCTTCGGGCTGAAGTACTCGCGGGGCACGCCGAGCCGCAGCCCGCGCACGCCGGCATCGAGATCGCGGCGCACATCGATGGGGCGGTCGATCGTCGTCGCGTCGTGCGGGTCGATTCCGAAGATCGACTCGCAGACGATGGCCGCGTCCTCGACGCAATTCGTGAGCGGGCCGACCTGGTCGAGCGACGACGAGAACGCGACGACGCCGTACCGTGGCACGCGGCCGTACGTCGGCTTCATCCCGACAACGCCGGAGAGCGCGCCGGGCTGCCGGATCGATCCACCGGTGTCCGTGCCGAGCCCGAACACGGCCTGGCCCGCCGCGACCGCGGCGGCCGATCCGCCCGATGAGCCGCCGGGAACGCGCGAGCGGTCCCACGGGTTACGCACCGGACCGAACGCAGAGTTCTCGTTTGAGCTGCCCATCGCGAACTCGTCAAGGTTCGTCTTGCCCAGCATCACCGCGCCCCGTTCGTCGAGCCGTGTCACCACGGTCGCCGAGTACGCGGGGCGATAGCCGGCCAGGATCTTCGACGCAGCGGTCGTGACGATCCCCTTGGTGCCGATGATGTCCTTGCACGCCCACGGCACGCCGGTCAGCACCGGCGCGTCGCCTGCGCGCAGCGTGGCGTCGGCCGCGGTGGCCTGCGCTCGGGCGTGATCCTCGGCGAGGTGCAGCCACGCGTTGTACGGATCCGCGCGCGCCGCATCGAGGAACGCGTCAGCGAGCTCGACCGCGGACACCTCGCCCGCCCGCAGGCGCTGGGCGGTCTCGGTGATCGTGCGGGGCAGCTCACGCATCGGGCGGCCGCTCCCCGAGGCTCGCCTGCACGCGGAAGAAGTCGCCCTCGCGATCGGGAGCCTGCGCGAGCACGACATCGACCGGCAGGCTCGGGCGCGGCTCGTCCTCGCGCATGACGTTCTCGAGCGGGAGGACCGACGCGCTCGGCGGGACATCCGACGTGTCGACGTCCTTCAGCTGCTCGATCGCCCCTAGCACGACCTGCAGCTGACCGGTGAACCGGTCGAGCTCGTCGTCGGTCAGGGCGATGCGGGCGAGGCCGGCGACGTGCTCGACGCGGCCTCGGTCGATGGCCGGCATATCGTCAGTTTATGGATGAGACCGACCTGCTGCCGACACCGTCGGTCGCGCGGCGCGTCGACCGCGAACTGTTCGTGCTCCTCGGTGGGACCGCGGCGGTGCTGATGCAGATCGCGCATCCCCTCGTCGCGGCCGGAGTGGAGCAGCACTCCGACTACTTCCGCGACCCGCTCGGACGATTGCGCCGCACCCTGAATACGTCGCTGGCCGTCGTCTTCTCCGAGCCGCGAGCGGCTCGGGCGGCGATCCGCCGGATCGATCGCCGGCACGGACCCGTGCGCGGCACCGCTGCTGACGGCCGCACGTACGAGGCGCGCGACCCCGAGCTGCTCATGTGGGTCCAGGCGACCCTCGTGCTGACATCGCTCCGTCTGTACGAAGCGATCGTCGGCCCGCTTGGCCAGGCCGACCGCAACGCGTACTGGCAGGAAGGCCGTCCCCTCGCCGCGCTGCTCGGCATCCCGATGGATCAGCAGCCTCCGACCATCGACGACCTCGAGCGCTACGAGCGAACCATGCTCGCCACGACCATCCGGCCGGATGACGCGGGCCGCCGGGTCGCGAGGCGGGTCCTGCACCCGTTCCCCTGGATCCCGGCGCCGGTCTACTGGCCGACGGACGCGATCGCCGCCGCACTGGTGCCACGCCCGCTGCGCGCCGAGTTCGGTCTCCGCTACCGGATGATCGAGCGGCTGTTCTTCGCGATCGTGATCGCGACGGTGCGGATCATGCGGACCGTCCTACCGATGCCGCTCACGGTCGTGCCACAGGCGAGGCGATTCGAGAGACGCCCGCCGACCTGATCTGCTGGCCGCGTTCGCGGTCGCGTTGACCCGACGCGCAAAGCCGGTCGGTCGCGCTAGGTCGCGCCCTTCGGCTGCCGCACCGGAAGGGACAGCTGGAACGTCGAACCCATCCCGGGGCCGACGCTCTCCGCCGAGACGCGGCCGCCGTGCGCTTCCGCGAGGAGCCGCGTGACGTAGAGGCCGAGCCCGACGCCCTGCGCGCCCGTCGTCTTCGCCGTCTGCGCCTGGCCGTACTTCTGGAACATCACCGTCAGGTCGGACGGGCCGAGGCCGACGCCATGGTCCTTGACGACGACCCGCGCTTCGGCATGGCCGGCGGCGACGGTCACGAGGACCGGTGCACCCGCGGGGGAGTACTTCACGGCGTTGGCTACAAGGTGGCCGATCATGACCCGCAGCCGGTCTGGATCGCCCTCGACGACGACCGCCTCGGACTGCAGCACGAGCTGAACCTGGCCGCGGCCGATCTCGCGCGCCACATCGGTCACGAGCTCGCTGAGATCGACCGCCGCGAGGTTCAGGCGGAACCGACGCGCCTCGAGCACGTTCATGTCGAGGATGTCCTCGGCCATCCGCCGAAGCTCGCGGGCCTGATGGTCGAGGGCAATGCGCGCCTCGTTGACGATTCCGTCGACATCGCGGCGCGCGGCGATCGCGCCAGTGACCGAGGCGATACGACCCGCGGTCTGGCGAAGCTTGTGCGCGACGAGAGCGAGCGCGTCCTCGCGGTGGCGGTCGACCTCGGCGAGACGCGCGCCGCGCTTCCGGTACAGGTCGACCAGGACCACGACGCCAATGAAGATCGCCACGCGGGTCGCGATGTTCCAGCCCATCGTCTCGAGGGCGAAGCTGTCTTCTTGCATGGTGTCGAACGTCCATGCCGCGGCGGCGACCACGCCCGCGACGCCACCGGCAACGCGGCCGGCGAGAATGGTGACCGCGAGGAGCGGGATCACATAGAAAATCTCGAATGAGTAGTAATTCGGCGTGGCCCGATCGAGCCACAGGATCACGCCGATGGCCAGGACTCCGCCAACGGTGCACACGGCAGCGCGCGCCGGAGTCCTAGTGCGAAGGTTCATCATGCGAAAATGATGCCGCCGCGAGCGGGCGTCGGCATCCCCCGCGGTGCGGTGAACGCACTACGTCAAATGGATGAGCTACGCACCCTGAGGCGAGCCCGACGGGTCGAGCGACACGAAGTACGACTCGCAGGCCATGTCGATGAGGTCCGGGGTGAGCTGGGCCGGGC
>DASUSA010000114.1:0-6711 GCA_036375335.1 Candidatus Limnocylindria bacterium | reverse complement strand
ACGCTCGAACGGCGTGCGGCCGGCCAACGGCCCAACGTCACGCACGCGCCGCTCGCCGCCGGGGTCTTCATCGCCGGCGGCATCGCGATGATCGGCACCCCGCCGCTCGTGTCGTTCCCGGGCCACTTCTTCGTGGACCTCATCGCCTACGCGGTCTCAGGCTTCGCCGGCACCGCGCTCGTCGCGAGCGCGATCCTGTTGCTCATCGCGCAATTGCGCGCGGGCGTGCGGCTGTTCGCCGGATCACCTGAGGGCTGGCACATCGAGCCGCGGCCGGTGGCTGGCGTGCTCGGCGCGATCATCTTCGCAGTACTGCTCGCCGGGGGGATCACCCCCCAGGCCTTCCTCGGCCCGATCGCCGCGTTCGCCGACGAGTTCCTGAAGGCCCTCCGGCCGCTCTAGTTGTGCTGGGCCGTGGCGAAGCGCTTGGTCACATCGACCAGGCTCGCGAGCTCGAACGGCTTGCTGAGGTAGGCGTCGGCACCGAGCTGCGCGGCCCAGCGCCTCGCGCTCGAGCCGGCGGTCATGACCACGATCGGGGTCGGGATGCCGCGCTCGCGCAGGGCGGCGATGAACCCCTCGCCGTCGAGCACCGGCATGTTCATGTCGAGCAGCACGACCTCGGGCTCGGCCTCCTCGACCAGGCGCAGCGCCTCTGAGCCGTTCGCCGCGGTCACCACGCGGAAGCCGGAGTCCTCGAGGATGTCACGGATCATCTCGACGATCGCCGGCTCGTCGTCGGCGACGAGCACGTGCCGGCCCACGGCGGTGGCCTGTCTTGCGCGCCGCATCGGGTCGATCTTGCGCCGGCCGACCGCGGCGACGGCGGGGTCCCACTCCTGGAGCCAGCCGGACACGTCCGCGAGCGGCATCGGCCGAGCGATGTGAAAGCCTTGGGCGACATCGCAGCCCAGCGCACCGAGCAGCTCATAGATCTCGCGATCCTCAACACCCTCGGCAACCACCTCGAAGCCGAGATCGTGGCCAAGTGCGATCGTGGCCCGCACGATCGCTTCCCGCCGATGGTCCGTCGTCATCGGGATGACGAACTGGCGATCGATCTTCACCGCATTGACGGGCAGCGCCGCGAGGTACCCCAACGAGGAATACCCCGTGCCGAAATCGTCGATCGAGACGAGGAACCCGAGCCGCCGAGCGGCCTCGACGGTCTCGAGCGTCCGCTCAGGCTCGTGCATGAACGTGCTCTCGGTGATCTCGAGCTCGAACCAGTCGGCCTCCGCTCCGTTCGGCGCCAGGAACGCGGCGAGCCGCTCGGCGAACAGGGGCTCCTGCATGGTCTGCATGGAGATGTTCACCGCCACGCGGAGGCCGGGCGCCCAACGGCGCCATTCAGGCAGGAGGCCCGACGCCTGCTCGAGCATCCGGAACGCGAGCGCCGTCGTCTGGCCGCAGGTCTCCGCGAGGGGGATGAACGTCGACGGCGCGATCTGGCCGCGGACCGGATCCTCCCAGCGGGCGAGCGCCTCCAGCCGCACGACCTGACCGGTCCGGATGTTCACCAGGGGCTGGAGCGCGATGCCGACGTCGCCCCGCGCGAGGGCCTGCTCGAAATCCCGAGGCACCAGCGCGTGATCGAGCGGAAGCATCGCCCACGTGATACGCGCACGCGCGGGGCTCGGGCATCGGTCGTTTGATGTAGCGGAGTTTCAGACCGGTCTCAGGTAAAGCCATAGTTAGTTGGGGCCCTAGGGTTTGTTACCCGAAGCGGACACTCTGGGCGCCAAGCGGTCAGCTAGCTCGGGGCGCCCTCGTCGGTCAGCCAGCGCTCCAGATCGCGGGTGTACGTGACCACACCCTCGGGGAACCACAGCGCGATCTCGGCCGACGCGGTCTCGGGGGCGTCGCTCGCGTGCACGAGATTGCGCAGACCGACGAGCGCGTAGTCACCACGGATCGTGCCTGGCGCGGCCTCGTGCGGTCGCGTCGCGCCGACCATCGCCCGGACTATGGCGATCGCGTTCGGGCCCTCGAGCACCGCGGCCACCACGGGCGACGCGCTGATCGTCGCCACGAGATCGTCGTAGAAGAACTTGCCCTTGTGGACGGCGTAGTGCTTCTCGGCAAGCGCGCGCTCCACCTTCACGAGCCGAAGCGCCGCGATGCGGAGCCCGCGCCGCTCGAAGCGCGCGAGGAGCTCGCCCGCGATCGCCCGCTGCACCGCGTCGGGCTTGAGCACGACGAGGGTCCGCTGCACGCTCTCGGTCACGAGGCCTTCTCCATCACCGGTAATTCGTCCGCATCGGGTGCCGCCAGTTCGCTCACCGTCGCGCGGGGACCGACCGCCGCGAGGTACGCGAGCTCGGGTCGCAGGTACTGGCGAGCGACACGCTGCATGTCGGCGGCCGAGATGCCATCGATGATGCCGATGAGCTCCTCGACGCTGCGGATGCGATCCAGGAACAGCTCCTGCCCGGCGAGCCAGCTCGAGACGCCACGCGAATGCTCGAGCCGCAGCTCGATCCGGCCCTTCACGAAGTCGCGCACGCGGAGCAGCTCCGCTTCCGGAACCGGCTCGTTGCGCAGCCGAGCGACCTCGGCCAGCGCGGCGGTGACGGCCTCACGCGCGCGGGTCGGTGCGACGCCGGCGTAGATGACCACGTGCCCCGCGTCCGAGTAGTTCGAGATGTACGAGTGGACGTCGTAGGTGAGCGCCCGCTTCTCGCGCAGCTCGAGGAACAGCCGGCTCGACATCCCCTCGCCGAGGACCGCGTTCAGCATGTCGATCGCGAACTTATCCGGGTGGAGCTGCGGGACGCCGCGCCACCCAATGCAGACGTGGGCCTGCTCGCCGCGCTTCGCAAGTGTCCGGGTCCGCCTGCGTCCGGCGCGCGGCGCGGGCTTGCCCTTGACCGCCGGGCGCGCTGCGAGATCACCGAACCGCGACCGCACCGCGGTGATGGCCTCGGCTTCGTCGATGCGCCCGGCGATGGCGACGACGACCCGCTCCGGCGCGTAGTGCGTCTCCATGAACTCGCGCAATCCCGGCGCGGTGAGGCCGAGCACCACCGCCTGGCGGCCCGCGATCTCCCACCCAAGCGGATGGTTCGGATAGAGCAGCTCGTCGATGAGCGTGTGCACGCGATCCTGGGCCTGGTCCCGGTACATCCGGATCTCTTCGACGATCACGTTCCGCTCGGACTCGACATCGGACTCGCGCAGCAGCGGCGCGCGGACCATGTCCGCCACGACGTCGAGCGCGAGGAGGTAGTGCCGGGCGGGCACGAACGAAGAGAAGACCGTCGCCTCCTTGTCGGTCGACGCGTTCACCGAGCCGCCGACGCCCTCGATCTGCTGGCTGATCTCGGACGCGCTCGGCCGGTTCGCCGTGCCTTTGAACACCATGTGCTCGAGGAAGTGGCTGGTGCCGGCGTTCACCTTGGTCTCCGCGCGTGAGCCGACGCCCACGTACACGGCCACCGACGCCGAGCGCGCTTCGGGCATGTCCTTGACCAGCACGCGCACGCCGTTCGGCAGCGCAACGCGTTCGTACCGCACGCTACGACGCTAGCAGGGCGACGCTATTCAGCCGCGTTCTGCGCCCCATACGTGATCACCAGATCCGCCCCGGCGCGCCGGGACGCAGCCAGCGTTTCGCGCTCCGCGGCCGGGGCGTCGAGCTCCTCGGCCGCGGCAACGAACGCGGCGTGCTCGTCGGCCGTGTGGAAGGAGATGAGCGGCCGACGGACCAGCGGACGCAGGCCGGCGAGGATGTCGAGCGCGGCAGTTCCGGGCTTCACGACGACGGCATCGGCGCCGTCGGCGACATCGCGCAGCGCGCGGGCGCGTGAGGCCGTCGGATCGTCGGCGGCAAGGAGCGGCACCGCCCGCTCGCGGATCGGCGTCGCCTGCACGAGAATCCGATGTAGCGCGTACTGGCTGCTCTCGAGCTTGACCATCGCCGCAACGGGCACCGAGTCGCGTTCGCCCGAGAGCGCTCGCCGCAGTGCGGCGACGCTGCCGTCGAGCATGCCCGACGGGATGAGCAGGTCGGCGCCCGCGTCGGCGTGGGCAACCGCGATCTCGCCGAGCCGCTGGAGCGTGCCCTCCATGTCGGCCGCGCCGTCCCGGAACAGCACGCACTGGCCATGGTCGGTGTACGCGCAGACGCAGACGTCCGTGGCGATGCCGAGCTCGGGCACGGCCTCCTTCACCGCATGGATCGCGCGCGTGACGATGTGATCGCGCTCGCTGGCGATGAACGCGCGGCCGTCCTTGCGGTCCGACGCCCCGAACAGCAGCAGGCCGGCGAAGCCCGCGGACGCCGCGGCGCGGGCGTCCCGGACGAGCTCGGTGAGCGACAGCCGTTCGAGCCGGCCGGTGCCCTCGACCCGCTCGCGGTCCTCGACCGAAGCCGAGACGACGACCGGAAGGATCATCCGCGAGGCGAGGGTGTCGCCGCGAAGGGCCCGCGACCACACCGGGTGCTCGCTGAGCGGACGGCGGGCGACGGTGTCCTGGCCCATACGGCTCATGGTAGTCAGCGCGAATTACCATTCGGTCCGGTGCGTGCGTTGCGGGCGTTATTCGCCGTGCTCCTCGCGGCATCGCTCCTGGTCGCGTTCGGGCCGGCCGCGCGCGCGGACGACGCGAACACGCTCCCCCCGAAAGCCGAACTGGGACCAATGCGTCACCTCTGGCAGAGCCTGAATAACTGCGGCCCAGCCTCGGTCGTCATGGCGCTCTCCACGTTCGGCATCGACGCCGATCAAGAGGAGGCGCGACTTGCCCTTCGCGGGTCCGACGTTCGCCGCGGCATGGGCCCCGGACCGGTCGACCCGTGGGTGAACCAGCTCTACGGCCTGCACGCTGTCTCGCGCATGAACGGCACGATCGATCTGATCAAGCATTTCGTCGCGAGCGGCTTCGCGCCGATGGTGACCCAGTGGATGCAGGATCCGAGCATCTCGCGGATCGCCCACTGGCGCACGGTCCGCGGCTACGACGATGGGCTCGGCGTCTTCTACGTGAACGATCCGATGCTCGGCGCGAACGTCGCGCTCTCCTATGCCTGGTTCGAGGCCAACTGGCAGCCGTTCAGCTACCGCTGGATGGTCATCTATCAGCCAGCGGATGCCGCGCGGGTGCAACAGATCGTCGGGCCGGACTGGTCAGAGACAGCGATGCGCGACCGCTTCTACGCCCGCGCGAAGGCCGACGCCACAGCACAGGACACCAGCAGCGCGTGGCTTACGTACGGCGAGGCCGCGTACCAGGACGGCTGGTTCGCCGAAGCGGTCGCCGCCTTCGAGCGCGGCATGCAGCTCGGCTCCGCTGCAGGCGTGTTCACGGTCCGCAGCAGCTACCCGCTCGCCCTCCGGGCGCTCGGCCGGCAGAACGACTCAGCCGCCGCGGCGGTCCGGCTGGCGAACCTGGCCGCGACACCGGCACCGGTCGCGCAGTCACCCGACGGCTACGCCTTGTTCATCGCCTACGTGCGCGCGCATCAGAACGACGCCGTCGCGCTGACCGAGAACTAGGACAGGGCATCGCGGGCGCGGAGCAGCCGGTCCCCCGCCTCGCGCAACAACTCGTCGGTCTTGCAGAACGTGAACCGGATCAGGTCGCGCCCGAGCTCGGGCCGCGAGAAGAAGGACGAGCCCGGCACCGCCGCCACGCCGACTTCGGCGACGAGCCGGCGCGCGAAGGTCACGCCGTCGCCGGCGCCGAAGCCCGAGATGTCGCAGAGGATGTAGTACGCACCCTCCGGCAGCCGCGGCTTGAAACCGGCGCGGTCGAGCGCGGCGAAGAGCGTGTCGCGGCGCAGGCGGTAGTGGGCTGAGAGGTCGCGGTAGTACGGCGCCCCGAGACTGAGGCCCGCCGCGACGGCCTCCTGGAGCGGCGCAGGCGCGCCGACGGTCACGAAGTCGTGGACCTTGCGGATGCCGTTGGTGAGGTGCGGCGCGGCGACGATCCATCCGACCCGCCAACCGGTCACCGAGAAGGTCTTGGATGCCCCGGAGATCGTGACTGTCCGCTCCGCCATGCCCTCGAGCGTGGCGATCGGGATGTGTGGCCCGCCGTAGCGGATGTGCTCGTAGATCTCGTCGGTGACCGCGATCGCGTCGTACTCGCGGCAGAGCGACGCGATGAACTCGAGCTCGTCGCGGGTGAAGATCCGGCCGCTCGGGTTGTTCGGCGTGTTCACGATGATCGCCTTGGTGCGGGCGCCGAACGCCGCGCGCAGCTCGTCGCGGTCGAACGTGTACGCCGGCGCCCGCAGCGGGACGAAGACCGGGGTCGCACCACAGATCGCCGCGTCCGGCCCGTAGTTCTCGTAGAACGGCTCGAGCACGACCACCTCGTCCCCGGGGTCGACGATCGCAAGGAGCGTCGAGACCATCGCCTCCGTCGATCCGCAGGTCACGGTGAGCATCGTCTCGGGATCGACGGTCATCCCGTACGTCTCGCCGTAGCTCCTGGCGAGCGCGTCGCGGAGTGTCTTGCTCCCCCACGTGATCGCGTACTGATTGATGTCCGCGTCGATGGCCCGCTTCGCCGCGTCCTTCAAGAGATCGGGCGCTGGGAAGTTTGGGAAGCCCTGCGCGAGGTTAATCCCGCCATAAGTCGCGCAGAGGCGGGTCATCTCGCGGATGACCGATTCGGTAAAGCCCTCCGTGCGTGTCGCGAGCGCGTGCTTCGAGAGCTTCAATATCCGGCCGCACGGTCGACGACGTTGAGCAGCGGCTCGCC
>DASUSA010000113.1:0-2211 GCA_036375335.1 Candidatus Limnocylindria bacterium | reverse complement strand
CGCAGCCGGACGGAGCGCAACAGGTGACCTACGAGCAGATCCTCATCCGCGCGCGCGGAGCGGCGGATCGCCGCCTGGTGAGTGCCGTGATCCCGCTCTTGCTTCCCGACCTGCCGGTGTTCCTCTGGTGGACCGAGACGCCGCCGCTCGACCTGCCGTACTTCGACGACCTGCTGCGCTCCGTCCGGATGCGACAGGTGGCAATGCATCTCGAGTTCGGGCGGTCCGCCAGGCTCGCGATCGGCGACGATCACGATCGCGCGCGACGGATGGCGTGTCGCGAGCTCGTCGATGGTCGCGGCCGCCCGGCGGGCATGGATCTCGCGCGTGGCGAACACGACCAGGTTGAGGACCGATGCCCGCGCGACGGGCACGCCGTGCTCTTTCGCGTGCGCGCCGCTCGAGCGCCGGAGCCGGGCGAGCTCGCGCTCAAGATCGGAGACGTTGTCGCTGCGGGTGCCCCAGACGCTCTCGTCGATCGTGGTCATGACGCTCATCGCTACGGCTTCCGCCAGGTCCGACCGTCCTGCGCGATGAGCAGATCCGCCTCTGCCGGGCCCCATGTGCCGGCCGGGTAAGTCGGCAGTGGGCCGCGGCCCTCGGCCCAGGCCTGGGCGATCGGGTCGACGAAGCGCCATTGCTGCTCGACCTCGTCCTGGCGAGTGAACAGCGTGGCGTCACCCCGCAGCGCGTCGAGGATGAGCGTCTCGTACGCGTCGGGCGCGTCCACCATGAACGACGCCCCGTAGACGAAGTCCATGTTCACCGAGCGGATCCGGATGCCCTGCACCGGGACCTTCGCGCCGAACTTCAGGGAGATGCCTTCGTCCGGCTGGATGCGCAGGACCAGCGCGTTCGGCTCCATGCCCTCGGCCGCCTCGCGCGAGAACACCGCATGCGGCGCCGCGCGGAACTGGATCGCGATCTCGGTCGTGCGCTTCGGCAGGCGCTTCCCCGTCCGGAGGTAGAACGGCGTCCCCTCCCACCGCCAGTTGTCGATGAACGCGCGGATCGCGAGGAAGGTCTCGGTCTTGGAGTCTTTGGCGACGGCATCCTCTTCGCAGTACCCCCGCACCGGGGCGCCCTCGATGAAGCCAGGGCCGTACTGGCCGCGGACGACGTCGCTGTCGGTCTGCTCCATCGTGATCGGGCGGACCGCGCGCAGGACCTTGAGCTTCTCATCGCGAACGGACTTCGCGTCGAACGAGACGGGCGGCTCCATTCCGACGAGCGCCACCAGTTGGAGCAGGTGATTCTGGACGATGTCGCGGAGCGCGCCGGCCTGCTCGTAGTACGCGCCGCGCTCCTCGATCCCGAGCGACTCGGCCACGGTGATCTGCACGTGGTCGACGTACTGCCGGTTCCAGATGGGCTCGAAGATCCCGTTCGCGAACCGCAGCACGAGGATGTTCTGGACCGTCTCCTTCCCGAGGTAGTGATCGATCCGGAAGATCTCGTCCTCGGTGAAGACACCCTGGAGCTTCGCCGACAGCTCGGTCGCGCTAGTCAGGTCGTGGCCGAACGGCTTCTCGACCACGACGCGCGCGTTCACGTTCTCCGTCAGGCGGTGCTGCTTGATGAGGTCGGTGATCGGGCCGTACGCCGACGGCGGCGTGGCGAAGTAGAAGAGCCGGTTGCCGTTCGTCCCCGCGCGCACGTCCAGGTCGGCGAGGGTGTGGCGGAGGGTCTCGTAGCCTTCACCGTCGCGCGTCGAGACGTAGTGGACGCTCTCGGCGAAGCTCCGCCAGACGTCTTCGTTGATCGGCTTGGTGCGCGAGAACTCCACGAGATCGGCGTGCAGGTTCTCGCGGAACTGCTCGGAGGTCAGGTCGGCCCTGGCGGCTCCCACGACCGCGAAGGCCGCGGGTAGGAGTCGCTGGAGGGCGAGGTTGTAGAGCGCCGGCACGATCTTGCGCGCCGCGAGGTCGCCGGTCGCGCCGAAGATCACGAGCGCGCAGGGCTGCGGCGTCCGCGCGAGCCGCGGACCGGCGCGCAGCGGGTTCGCCAGCGGTGGCGCGACGGTCACTCCGTCTTCACCTCGTGGCCGCCGAACTGATTGCGGAGGGCGGCGGCGAGCTTCATCGCGTAGCTCTCCGCCTGCCGTGAAGTGAACCGCGCGAACAGCGAGTGCGCGAGGACGGTCATCGGCACGTCGTGCGCGATCGCCTCCTGAACGGTCCAGCGGCCTTCGCCGGAATCGGCGACGTAGCC
>DASUSA010000112.1:0-2236 GCA_036375335.1 Candidatus Limnocylindria bacterium | reverse complement strand
GTACCCGATCGTCGCGATGACCTACCTCCTCACGTACAAGGACGTGGCCGACAAGAGCAAGGCGCTCGCGATGGCCAGGTACTTCTGGTGGGGCACCCACGAGGGCCAGGCCTTCGCCAAGGACCTTGGATACGCCCCTCTCCCAGCCGACGTCGTCGCGAAGGTCGAGGCGAAGATCAAGTCGATGACCTCCGGCGGCGCGTCGGTCCTGCCCGCAAACTAGGCACCGGTGACCCCTCGCACCGCGGATCGGACCTTCGCTGTGAGCGTGACGGCACTGGCCCTGCTGGTGCCGATCACGCTCGCGGCCATCACCCTGCTCGTGGTCTTCGACTCCCTGCCATCCATCCAGCGCTTCGGGCTCAGCTTCCTCACTACGAGCACCTGGGACCCGGTCCACGCCGCGTTCGGCGCGGGCGCGTATCTATTCGGCACGCTGGTCACCACCGCCATCGCGATCGCGCTCGCGACACCCGTCGCGGTCGGTGCGGCGATCTTCCTCACCGAATATGCGCCGCGGGCCATCCGAGGCCCGCTCGCGTTCCTCATCGAGCTCCTCGCCTACATCCCGAGCATCGTCTACGGGCTCTGGGGTCTGTTCGTGCTCGTGCCGCTGTTCCGTTCCGAGATCGACCCCTTCCTCCAGCGGACGGTCGGGCAGATCCCGGTCATCGGGGCGCTGTTCAGCGGCTCGATCGTCGGCACCGACCTCCTGATGGGCGGCGTGATCCTCGCCGTGATGGTCCTTCCGCTCCTCGTGGCGGTGACCCGCGAGGTCCTGCTCGCGGTGCCGCCGGCGCAGCGCGAGGGCATGGTCGGCCTGGGCGCGACGCGCTGGGAGGCGATCGCCGGCGCGGTGCTCCCCTACGCGCGCGTCGGGATCATTGGAGCGGTCGTCCTCGCGGTCGCCCGCGCGTTCGGCGAGACCATGGCCGTCACGCTCGTGGCCGGCAACAGCTCGACGAGCATCGGGCCGTCGCTGTTCACGCCGGGGTACACGATGGCCTCGGCCATCGCGAACCAGTTCACCGAGGCGAGCGACCCGCTGCACTTCAGCGCGCTCGTCGAGATCGCGCTGGTCCTGCTGGTCGTCGCGCTGCTGATCAATACCGCGGCTCGGCTCCTGATCCGACGCGTCGCCTCCGGGCCGCAGGGCCTCGTGATTTGAGCACCGCGACCGCGGTCATGGCCCGCGTCCCCGAGCGCCACGCGGTAAGCGCGCGCCGGCGCGCGCGCGAGCGGACGATGCAGGTCCTCTTGGCGCTGTCGGCGCTCGGCGCGGCGGCACTGTTAGTGATCATCCTTGGCTACGTGATCGTCCGCGGCGCGCCTGCGCTCAACGTCGCGTTCTTCACCGAGCGTCCACTCCCATTCGGCGTCGAGGGCGGTGGCGTCGGCCCTGCGCTGGTCGGGACCGTCATCCTGTCCCTGCTTGCCGGCCTCCTCGCGATCCCGATCGGCATCGCGAGCGCGATATTCGTCACCGAGTTCCGCTCCGGACGGCTTGCGCCGGCAGTCCGTTTCGCCGCCGAGCTCATCGCCGGGCTGCCCTCGATCGTCGTCGGCGTGTTCGTGTGGGCGTTCCTGGTGCGCGGCGTCATCGGCCACTACGCCGCGCTCGCCGGCGCGATCGCGCTCGCGATCATCATGATCCCGATCGTCGCACGCACGGTCGAGGAGGTGCTCCGGCTCGTCCCGCAATCGCTGCGGGAGGCCGGCCTCGCCCTGGGCGCGCCACGGTGGCGGGTGGTGCTCGCGATCGTTGTCCCGACTGCGCGGGCCGGCATCGCGACCGCCGTCGTGCTGGCCGTCGCCCGCGCCGCCGGCGAGACGGCGCCGCTCCTGCTCACCGCACTCGGCAACTTGTTCTTCAGTACGGATCTGCTGAAGCCGGTGTCCGCGCTGCCGCTCCAGATCTATCAGTACGCGGCGTCTCCGTACGACGACTGGCACACGAAGGCCTGGGGCTCGTCCCTCGTGCTCGTCGGCGTCATCGCGCTGCTCAGCCTCGCGTTGCGGCTGGCGATCCGGCGAGGTGCGCGATGATGCGCACTGTGGAGCGCGATCGCGTGCCCGTGAGCACTGCTCCGGCTGCCGCCGAGCCGGCGAAGGCCGAGTCGGCCGTGCGGATCGAGCACCTCTCGGCGTGGTACGGCGCGACCCAGGCGGTCGGCGAGGTCAGCCTCGACCTGCCCCGCGGCGCGGTCACCGCGATCATCGGTCCTTCGGGCTGCGG
>DASUSA010000111.1:0-5453 GCA_036375335.1 Candidatus Limnocylindria bacterium | reverse complement strand
GGGCAAGCTGCTCCGGCTCTTCGACTGGAACTTCGCCTGCGCCGGACCGCTCGAGTTCGACGTCGCCGCATTCGCGCAGTCGATCATGATGGAGGGCGGCCCGGAGCCCGAGCGGATCGTCGCGGAATACGACCTCGTACTGCCGCTTCGAACGGTGGCCCTCGACGCGTCGATCGCGGGCATCGCCGGCTACTTGGCCGACCGCGCGTGGCGGCCGGCGATGGTGGGTCTCCCGCGGATCCGGTCGGTACAGCGGCGGCAGCTCAAGGCCACGCTGGCCTGGGCGGCCCGGCACTTCGGGCTGCCGGAGCCGCGCTGGCTCGCCGCGGTGGCCGACTGATGCCCGAGTGGCCGGAGCTGCGGGTGATGCAGGAGCGGATCGCGGATGCGCTCGTCGGCAAGAAGGTCGTGGCGGTGCGGGTGGGCGATCCGGTGGTGCTGCGCGCCGAGAAGCCGGTGGACGAGCTGCTCGTCGGGCGCACGCTCCGCTCGGTGACCCACCATGGCAAGTTCCTCGTCTTCGCGTTCGACGGCCTCGACATGACGGTCAACCCGATGCTCGCCGGCATCTTCCTCCTCCAGCCGGTCGGGTCGAAGGCGACGAAGGACACCCGCATGCGCCTGGAGTTCGAGGGCGGCACCGAGCTTCGGTACCGCGACGATGTCCGGATGGGCAAGGTCTACGTCGGGATCGACGCGCCGGGACTGTCGGACATCGGCCCTGACGCCGGCACGCTCGCCTGGAGCGAGGCGACGTTCAGCGAGCGTGCGAAGGCGAAGCGCAGTGAGGTCAGGAACCTGCTGCAGGACCAGACGTTCATCAGCGGCATCGGCAACGCGTACGCGGACGAGATCCTCTGGGACGCGAAGCTCCATCCGAAGCGCCGGGTCGGGTCGCTGGCACCGGACGAGATGCATCGGTTCTACGGCTCCCTGCGCTCGGTGATCGCGAAGGGCCTCGTCGAGGTCGAGACCGCAATGCCGGCGCAGCTCGGCGAGAAGCCGCGGTCCCACATGCAGGTGCGCGGGCGCGCCGGCAAGCCGTGCCCGCGCTGCGGAACGACGCTCATGCGGAGGCGCAAGGGGCTGGACGACGTGGACCTCTGTCCGAAGTGCCAGCCCGCCCCGAAGGGCCAGCTGTACTGAGCTAGCTGGCGAGAGCCCGGGGCGTCGCGCGGAGCACGTCGAGCCAGCGGAGGACGTCCTCGACCGGCATCGGGCGCGCGATGTGGAAGCCCTGGACGATGTCGCAGCCGAGCGAGATCAGGCGGTCCCACTCGTCCCGCGACTCGACGCCCTCCGCGACGACCGCGAATCCAAGGCGGTGCCCGAGGTCGACGGTCGCGCCGACGATCGTCGATCCCGACGCGTCAGCCGATGACAGCTCGCGGATGAAGGACTGGTCGATCTTCACCTCTTCGAGCGGCAGCCGGTGGAGGTAGGAGAGCGAGGAGTACCCGCTGCCGAAGTCGTCGAGCGCGAAGCGCACGCCGATGGCCCGCAGCTGGTTGAGCGTCTCCATGGCGCGCTCCGGTTCGCTGAGCAGGACGCTTTCGGTGATCTCGAAGCGCAGCGCGGCCGGCGGCACGTCGTGCTTCAGGAGGAGCGCGCGCACAACGTCCGGGAGCAGCGGGTCGAGCAGGTTGCGGGTCGACAGGTTGACGGCGACCGGGCAGTCGTGGCTCCGCGCGCGCCACAGCCCGACGTCGTGGAGGGCGAGCTCGATGACCCGCTCGGTCAGCGGCTTGATGAGGCCGGTCTGCTCCGCGAGCGGGATGAACGCGCTCGGCTGGATCCGCCCGCGCGTCGGGTGATCCCAGCGCACGAGCGCCTCGATGCTCGTGACCCGGCCGGTCCGGAGGCTGATGAGGGGCTGGTACTCGAGCACGAGCTCGTCGCCTTCGATCGCGCGGCGCAACTCGGCGAGCTGCCCGAGGCGGTCGGCGCCGTGGCGGTCCTGCTCCGGGCTGTACACGCTGTAGCCGTTGCCGAGCTCGGCCTTCGCGGCGTACATCGCGATGTCGCCATGCTGCAGGAGGATCTGCGCCGTGTCGCCGTGATTCGGGTACACCGCGACGCCGATGCTCGCGCCGACCACGAGATCCTCGGCCTGGACGCTGAACGGCCGCTCGAGCGACTTGAGCAGCGCCGCCGCGATGCGTCCCGCGCTCGACGCGTCCGCTCCGGGAAGGACGACCGCGAACTCGTCGCCGCCGAGCCGCGCGACGGTGTCGGTCTCGCGCAGGCTCGACTGGAATCGCGGGCCGACCTGGGTCAGCAGCGCGTCGCCGATGTGATGTCCGAAGCTGTCGTTCACGGCCTTGAACTCATCGAGGTCGAGGACCAGCAGCGCGAGCGTCTCGTTGCGGCGCCGGGCCTCGTGGATCGCCTGATCGAGGCGGTCGTGCAGCAGGGTGCGGTTCGGCAGGCCGGTGAGGATGTCGTGCAGGGCCTGGTGCGCGAGCGCGTCCTCGGCGTAGCGGCGATCGGTGACGTCGCGCGCGATGAGCACCAGTCGGGCGCCGCTCGCGGTGCCGAACGGCTTGAGCGCGACCTCGAGGAATCGCCGCTCGCCGTCCGTTCGGACGATCGGGATCTCGATGGTGAGGCTCTGCTCGGTCCGGACATGCGCCTCGACCTTCGCCTTGAACGCCGCGCGCTCGTCGAGCGCGACCAGGTCGTACAGCGAGCGCACGTCGTCGAACGCGCTGAGCGGGCGGCCGACGAGCTGGGCGAAGGCTTCGTTCATGTACACCGCGCGGCCGCCCTCGATGAGCAGCACGAGCTGCCCGAGATCGCTCTGCGCGCGGAGAAGCGCTTCGTAGCGCCGGGTCTCCTCGTCGGTGCGGCGGCGGAAGGCCTCGAGCTGCCAGATGATGCCGGCCATGAAGAGCGCCGTGATGAAGTAGATCGCCGGCGCGAATGCGAGCTGGCGCAGGATCAGGGGGTAGCCGAACTCGAGCTCGCGGTAGGCCGAGATCCCGAGGAACGCGAGCGTGCCGACGACCGCGGCGGCAAGGGTCCCGAGCCGGCCGAAGCGGAACGCGCCGCCCATGATCAGGAAGATGCCGATGATCGACGTCGGCCACTCCCGGTCCGGCGCGAAGATGAGCATCGCCACGATCACGATGGCGGTGTCGACGAGCTGGGCGACGTACGGGCGCCGCATGCGGGGAATGACCAGTGCGCCGCTCACCAGGGCGACGACGAGCGCCACGAGGTACCCGGGTCCGACCGATTGGAAGAACGGTCCGAGGGCGATGACCACGATCGCACCGACCCACCGGGCGTTGTTGATCGCCCGTTCCAGGCTGGGCATCGCCATCACCGGGTGGGTGTTCGGGACCATCGCGCAAGTCTCGGGGCGGGTCCGTCCGTTGGGCCCCCCCGAGAGAGGGACGGCATACTCACCGGGACGAATGGGGGAGTACTGAGCCGTGAACACAGTCAAAGTCATGCGCGACGCGCCTATCGCGGTCGTGCAGCTGGATCGTCCCGAGGTCCTCAATGCGCTCTCGGAGGAGCTCATGGACGAGCTCGTGGCGTCGTTGGAGACACTCGACGACGAGCCGGACATCCGCTGCATCGTGCTGACCGGAAGCGACAAGGCCTTCGCGGCCGGCGCGGACATCAAGCAGTCGTTCGTCGATGCGACGCCGGCGAGCATGCTCGAGCAGGACCTCACGACTCGCTGGGAGCGCGTGCGGCAGATCCGCAAGCCGATCATCGCCGCCGTATCCGGCTATTGCCTCGGCGGCGGCTGCGAGCTCGCGATGACCTGCGACATCATCGTCGCCAGCGAGACCGCGCAGTTCGGCCAGCCCGAGGTGAACCTCGGGATCATCCCCGGTGCCGGTGGCACCCAGCGCCTCACGCGAGCCGTCGGCAAGTACCGCGCGATGGACATCATCCTGACCGGACGGCGAGTGAAGGCCGACGAGGCCAAGGCGATCGGGCTCGCCGCGCAGGTGTATCCCGCCGCGACCTGGCTCGAGGACGCCAAGACCCTCGCTCGCACGATCGCCGAGAAGCCGCCGATCGCCGTCCGGCTTGCGACCGAGGCGATCGATCTCGCGTGGAATTCGACGCTCGACGCCGGTCTGGAGTTCGAGCGCAAGGCGTTCTACCTGCTCTTCTCCACGGAGGACAAGAAGGAGGGCGTCGACGCGTTCGTGAACAAACGGAAGGCCGTCTTCAAGGGCAAGTGACCGGCCCGCTGCGGGTCGAGCGCGACGGCGCGGTCGCCGTCCTCACGCTCGACCGCCCGGCTGTCCTCAACGCGTTCGACGAATCACTCACCGCCGCGCTCGCGGGCGCGGTGACCGATGCCGCGCGCGACGCGAGCGTGCGGTGCGTCGTGATCACCGGCGCGGGCCGCGCGTTCTCCGCCGGCCAAGACCTCCGCGACCGGGCGGCCGCACTCGCAAGCGGCCCCGAGCTCCGACTGGGCGACGAGCTCCGCCGCCGCTATCACCCGGTCGTGGTCGCGATCCGCGAGATGCGCAAGCCGGTCGTCGCCGCGGTCAACGGCATCGCCGCGGGCGCCGGCCTCGGGCTCGCGCTCTGCTGCGACGTCCGCGTCGCCGCGGAGTCGGCGAGCTTCCGCGCGGCGTGGTCCAAGGTCGGCCTCGTCCCCGACGCCGCGTCGGCGTATTTCCTTCCGCGGCTCGTGGGCTGGGGCCGGGCCATCGACATCGTATTCAGCGGCGATCCGATCTCGAGCGGCGCGGCGCTCGAGATGGGTCTCGCCACGCGGGTCTGGCCGGATGCGGAGTTCCCTGGTCGCTGGCGGGCGTACGCGCTCGACCTCGCGGCCGGCGCGACCGAGGCCTACGCGCTGACGAAGGACGGCCTGAATGCCGCATGGGACCGCGGGCTCGGTGAATTCCTCGAGGTCGAGGCGGCCCTCCAGGATCGGGCCGGCCGCTCCGCGGACTATGCCGAAGGCGTGCGGGCGTTCCTCGAGAAACGTCCCGCCCGGTTCACCGGCTCCTGATCGCCCCGCACTCCTTCTATCTGTGTCGGGGGGGCCTCCGCTGAGCCTCCCGGGGGTGGCGGACGACGAGCGCTTCATGGACCAGGCGCTCGCCGGCGCGCGGTCGGCCATCGCGCACGGCGACGTGCCGATCGGTGCGCTGGTCGTGCACGACGGCATCGTGGTCGGCACCGGCCACAACGCGCGCGAGCGGGATCAGGATCCGACCGCACACGCGGAGCTCATCGCGCTGCGTGAATCCGCGAGGACGCTGGGCCGCTGGCGCCTGAGCGACTGCGCGCTCTACGTGACGCTCGAGCCGTGCGCGATGTGCGCGGGCGCCGGCCTCGGGCTCGCGCTCTGCTGCGACGTCCGCGTCGCCGCGGAGTCGGCGAGCTTTCGCGCGGCGTGGTCCAAGGTCGGCCTCGTCCCCGATGCTGCGTCGGCATATTTCCTTCCGCGGCTCGTGGGCTGGGGC
>DASUSA010000110.1:0-4174 GCA_036375335.1 Candidatus Limnocylindria bacterium | reverse complement strand
GCCGCGACGCGATCCGCGACATCGTCATCGCCGTGTTCGAGAAGCACGGCAACGACGTCACGGCGGACGTTGTGGACAAGATCAAGCGCATCGGCTTCTCCGCCGCGACTCACGCCGGCGTCTCGATCTCGATCGACGACGTGACCGTTCCGGAGCTCAAGGCCCGGACCATCGCGGCCACTGAGAAGAAGGTCGGCGAGATCGACCGGCAGTTCTCTCGTGGCCTCATCACCGAGGAAGAGCGCTACGGGCAGACCGTCGACCTCTGGACCGTGACGACCGAGACGGTCGTGAGCGCGATGATGGATTCGCTCGACAAGCGCGGCTCCGTCTACATGATGGCCACCTCCGGCGCCCGGGGGAACCCGCGCCAGATGGGCCAGATCGGCGGAATGCGCGGACTCATCGCCGACCCGCAGGGCCGGATCATCGACCTGCCGATCCGTTCGAACTTCCGCGAGGGCCTCACCGTCCTCGAGTACTTCATCTCGACCCATGGTGGCCGCAAGGGCCTCGCCGACACGGCCATCCGCACCGCGGACTCCGGCTACCTCACCCGCCGTCTCGTCGACGTCGCGCAGGACGTCATCGTGCGAATGGAGGACTGCGGCGACGAGGACGGCATCTTCGTGAACGCCGAGGAAGTCGGCATGATCGAGCCGTTCCCCGACCGGCTGTTCGGCCGCGTCGCGGCGATGGACGTCGACGACCCCAAGACCAACAAGCGCGTCGTCTCCACCGGCGAGGACATCGACCGCGACACCGCGAAGCTCATCGCGGCCGCGGGCGTCAAGCGGATGCGGATCCGCTCGCCCCTCTCGTGTCACGCGAAGCACGGCATCTGCCGCGCCTGCTACGGCCGCTCGATGGCCACCGGCAAGCTCGTCGAATCGGGCGAGGCCGTCGGCATCATCGCCGCACAGTCGATCGGTGAGCCCGGCACCCAGCTCACCATGCGTACGTTCCACACCGGTGGCGTCGCAGGTGAGGACATCACGATGGGCCTCCCGCGCGTCGAAGAGATCTTCGAGGCCCGCGTCCCCAAGGGGCTCGCGGTCATCGCGGAGATCGACGGGATCGCGGAAGTCGTCCGCGACCCGGATGGCTCACGCAAGATCGTCGTCCGCAACATGCAGGAGTACACGGTCCCGATCAGCATCCCGTCCGGCTACGTCCTGAACGTGGAGGACGGCGCGCACGTGACCGCGGGCGAGGCCCTGGCCAAGCCCGAGCGCCGTACGAAGGGCAAGATCGACATGCCGTCGCCGGTGTCCGGTACGGTCAAGGTCGAAGGCGGCGGCCAGATCACCATCGCGATGCAGGAGGTCGAGGAGCGGGTCTACGAGGTCGCCCACCAGGCGCGCCTCCGGATCGACAACGGCCAGCAGGTCTCAGCGGGTGACTTCCTCAGCGAAGGCTCCGCGAACCCGCAGGACATTCTCCGCATCTCCGGCCGAGAGGCTGTGCACCGCTACATGGTCGCGGAGGTCCAGAAGGTCTACCGCAGCCAGGGCGTCACGATCAACGACAAGCACATCGAGATCATCGTCCGGCAGATGCTCCGCAAGGTCCGCATCGAAGAGCCGGGCGACACCGAGCTCCTGCCGATGGAGCTGTTCGACCGCTTCGAGTTCGAGGACATCAACGCCCGCACCATCGCCGCAGGCGGCGAGCCGGCGACGGCCCAGACGGTGCTGCTCGGCGTGACGAAGGCGTCGCTGTCGACGTCCTCATTCCTCGCGGCCGCGTCCTTCCAGGAGACCACCCGCGTCCTCACCGAGGCCGCGACGATGGGCCAGAAGGACCGTCTGCTCGGGCTCAAGGAGAATGTCATCATCGGCAAGCTCATCCCGGCGGGTACCGGTCTGCAGTCGCGCCGCGACCAGCTCGACTGGATGCCGAAGCCGAAGGCCCTCGCGGGTCTGTTCGGCATCGACGAAGAGGAAGAGCTGCCGGTGCTGCCGCCGGACGAGACCCTCAGCTTGGAGGACCTCGACGACGACGACGAGGAAGACGACGCCGAGACGGACATCCTCGATCTCGAAGGCCCCGAGGGCGAGATCAAGGAAGAGACCCCGACCGCCGAGTAGCGCCCGGCCCAGCCATCGCGATCCAGAGAGAGGGACGCCGAACGGGCGGCCCTCTTTCTCTGTCCTTCTATTACCTGCCAATCCATCGTGGCGCGGCGATCTCGGGTCATCGTGCCGGAGGGCGAGGGGGCGACCAAGCGGAGCCGGTCGACGGGCGATGTCGCCGGATTTACGGAGCGTTCCGGCCCTTCCCGTTGACGGGCCGGAGGCCAAACCGTCATACTTTCAAATCGGCTGTCTTTCGAGACGGTGACCGCCTTCCCGAGCGGGGTAGGGCGGTCATTTCGCGCATCGGCCAGTCGCTTTTTGTGACATCGGCCGCGCTGCGCCGGGGGCCTTCGCCGCAAGGCAGGCGCCCTCGTCGGGGGAGTTGTCAGAAAACGCGGACCTGTGTGAGGCGTGCGTTCGCGCGCGCCGCACATAAGAAGGGGAAGTCGAACGATGCCGACGATCTCGCAGCTGGTCCGAAAGGGCCGGAAGAGCCAGAAGCCGAAGGTGGACACGCCCGCGCTGCGCACGACGTGGAACTCGCTCGACCGCCGCTTCGTGCAGCTTCGCAAGGGCGCGCCCCAGAAGCGCGGCGTCTGCACGATCGTCCGCACGATGACCCCGAAGAAGCCGAACTCGGCCCTCCGGAAGATCGCCCGGGTCCGCCTGTCGAATCACATGGAGGTCACGGCGTACATCCCTGGCATCGGCCATAACCTCCAGGAGCACTCCGTCGTGCTGGTGCGTGGCGGCCGGGTGCCCGACCTACCGTCGGTGAAGTACCACATCATCCGCGGCACGCTCGACACCGCGGGCGTCAAGGATCGCATGCAGGGTCGCTCGCTCTACGGGGCGAAGAACCCGAAGGCGAAGAAGCGGGTGGCCAAGTAATGCCACGCCGAGCTCGTCCGACCGACCGCGCGAAGGTGCCTGACCGCAAGTACGCGAACGTGACCGTCCAGCAGTTCATCAACAAGGTGATGCGCGACGGGAAGCGCTCGACCGCGGAGGGCATCGTTTACGACGCCGTCGACCGCGCGGAGCAGGCCACCCGCAAGCCCGCGGTCGAGGTCTTCGAGACCGCGATGAAGAACGCGACGCCGCTCCTCGAGGTCAAGCCCCGCCGCGTCGGTGGCGCGACCTATCAGGTCCCCGTCGAGATCCCGGCCGCCCGGCGCGGATCGCTCGCGATGCGCTGGCTCATCCAGTCCGCGCGCAAGCGTCCGGGCAAGTCGATGGCCGAGAAGCTCGCGGGCGAGCTGATGGACGCGATGAACAACACCGGAGCCGCAGTCCGCCGCAAGGAGGAGACGCACAAGATGGCCGAGGCCAACAAGGCGTTCTCCCACTACAAGTGGTGATGCAGAAGAAGTGGTCATGACGATCGAAACGAGGGCCGGGAAGGCCACGCCCGGTCGCGAGTACCCGCTCGAGCGGGTGCGGAACATCGGGATCATTGCGCACATCGACGCGGGCAAGACGACCGTGACCGAGCGGATCCTCTTCTACACGAAGAAGATCTACAAGATCGGCGAGGTCCACGACGGCGCCGCGACGATGGACTGGATGCCCCAGGAGCAGGAGCGCGGGATCACGATCACCGCGGCCGCCACGACGTGCTTCTGGGCGGATCATCGCGTCAACATCATTGACACGCCCGGACACGTGGACTTCACGGTCGAGGTGGAGCGGTCGCTCCGTGTCCTCGATGGTGCGGTGACGGTGTTCGACGGCGTTGCCGGCGTGGAACCGCAGTCCGAGACGGTGTGGCGCCAGGCCGACAAGTACGCGGTCCCGCGGATCTGCTTCGTCAACAAGATGGACCGCATGGGTGCGAGCTTCGAGCGGTGCTTCGACATGATCGTGGACCGCCTCGGCGCGAATCCGGTGGCGATCCAGCTGCCGATGGGCGCTGAAGCCGCGTTCAAGGGCGTCATCGACATCATCCAGCAGAAGGCGCTGTTCTGGGAGCAGGACACCCCGGCCGACGCGGTCGTGAAGGACATCCCGGCCGAGTACATCGACGCCGCGAAGAAGGCCCACGAGCTCCTCGTCGAGAAGGTCGCCGAGACCGACGACGGTCTCATGCACAAGTA
>DASUSA010000109.1:0-2025 GCA_036375335.1 Candidatus Limnocylindria bacterium | reverse complement strand
AACGACCGAGAGCTTCGAAAAGCGTGACCCTGAGACCGAGCGGGTGGTCGAACAGCGGGAGGGGATCGTCGCGGACAAGGGCCGGGTGAAGGACAGCGATCGCCCCGAGCCCAACGTGCCCCACCCCGAGGACCTCAACATGATGGACAACGCGAAGACCAAGGGCCGCTAGACCTTCCTAGACTCGCCGGGTGCAGGCCCCCGGCCCGAACGTCCCGTTCCCCCCGATGGAAGCCGAGCTCGTCGACGGCTTGCCGACCGGCGAGCGCTGGCGGTACGAGCCGAAATGGGACGGGTTCCGTGGCGTCCTCGAGAACGACGGTGGCGAGATCGCGGTGTGGAGCCGGAACGGCCGTCCACTGCTTCGCTACTTTCCCGAGCTTCGGGTCATCGGCGAACTGCTGCCGCCGCACTCGGCGCTGGACGGCGAGATCGTCATCGAGCGAGAGGGGGCGCTCGACTTCGACGCGATGCAGCTGCGCCTGCACCCGGCCGAGTCGCGGATCCGCAAGCTGTCGAAGGAGACGCCCTCGACGTTCATCGCCTTCGACATCCTCTTGTGGGACGGCGAGGCGATCCACGAGCGGCCACTCTCGGAGCGGCGCGTCGAGCTCGAGAAGCGCGCGACCGCGTTCACCCTGTCCCCGCAGACGAAGGACCGCACGCTGGCTGAGCGCTGGCTCGAGCGGCTCGAGATGATCGGGCTCGACGGAGTGGTCTGTAAGCGCGCGGATCTCGCGTACAAGCCCGGATCGCGTGAGGCCGTCGTGAAGGTGAAGCACCACAAGACAGCCGATTGCGTGATCGTCGGGTATCGGAAGAACGGCTCGCGGGTCGCGAGCCTGCTGCTCGGTCTCTATAGCGACGACGGGACGCTCGACTTCGTCGGCCATACCTCCGGCATCTCCGGAGACCTGCAGAAGGATCTGCAGAAGCGGCTCCCGCCACTGGTCGAGACCGGTCATCTGGGCGAGGGCCGGATGCCGGGAGGCGAGAGCCGTTGGTCGCAGGGCAAGGACCTCGAGTGGGCCGAGGTCCGGCCCGAGATCGTGTGCGAAGTGCGCTACGACAAGATGGAGGCGCACCGTTTCCGCCACGGCACGCGGTTCCTTCGCTTCCGTCCCGACAAGGATCCAAAACAATGCACGTGGGACCAGGTCCGTCCGGCGCGCCAGGCAGGCGATCCGACGATTTCCGGTCTGCTCGAAGCTCGGGGCTCGCTCCCTCGGCCGTAGCTCGACCGGACTCGATGAGCGTAGGCTTCGACTCGGTGAGTGGACGCAAGCTCAACGTCCTGGTCGTCGATGACCAGGAGGTGATCCGCGATACGTTGCAGACCGCGCTGGACGATGAGGGGTTCACCGTCGAGACCGCGGCCAATGGGCGGGAAGCGCTCGAGATCCTCGGCCGCTGGAAACCGTGCGTCGTCTTGCTCGATCTGATGATGCCGGTGATGGACGGCTGGGCGTTCTGCGCGGAGCAGCGGCGGACAGGTGATAAGACGCCGATCGTGCTCCTGTCGGCGGCGGGCGGATTGAATGAAGAGGCCAAGACCCTCTGCGCGGCCGGATTCATCGCCAAGCCATTCGACATCGACCACGTCATCAGCGCGATCGAAGGATTCTGCTAGCCGCTCACCTGGGCGGGCTTCAGCTTCAACCGCTCGAACAGCGGGATGAGGCTCGCAGGCGAGCTCCACATCCCGGCCATGAGATCGCCGACCTTCGCGATTCGCGCGGCCATTGTCTCCATCGTGAAGTCCGCGGCTTCGACGTCGGCCACCTCGTCCCAGCGCAACGGCGCCGATGCGCGGGCATCCTGCGTCGGCCTGATCGAGTACGCGGCCGCGATCGTGCGGTCGCGCGCGTTCTGGCCGAAGTCCACGAACACGCCGGTCCGGTCGGCTACCTTCCACGTCGTCGTCGCGATATCCGGTACGCGACGCTCAACCTCCTGCGCGAACGCCTTCGCGAACCGGCGCACTTCGGGAAAGGGCAGTTCCGGGACGATCGGGGCGAGGATGTG
>DASUSA010000108.1:0-2872 GCA_036375335.1 Candidatus Limnocylindria bacterium | reverse complement strand
TGGTCGAGCTCCTCCTGCTTCACGGGCATGAGCCGCAGGATCGTGGTGCCGACCGCGAAGGACACGGCCGCGGCCGCGAACACACCGAGGAAGACACCGAGGTGCTGCCCAGGTGGCGTGACCGCGAGGTAGGCGAAGATGCTGCCCGGCGAGGGCGTCGCCGCGAGACCCGCGTTGAACGCGACGAAGATGATGTCCGCAGTGATCCCACCGGCCCACAGGGCCAGGATCATCACGGGGTTCGAGAGCACGTACGGGAAGTAGATCTCGTGGATTCCGCCGAGGAACTGGATGATGATCGCGCCGGGGGCCGAAGCCTTGGCCAGACCGCGTCCGGCGAACCAGAACGCGAGGAGCAGACCGAGACCCGGACCGGGATTCGTCTCGAGCAGGAACTCGATGGCCCGCCCTGTCTTCGCCGCCTCGACCACGCCGAGCGGCGCGAGGACACCGTGGTTGATCGCGTTGTTCAGGAACAGGACCTTCGCGACCTCGATCGGGATGTCCGCCACCGGGAGGAGCCCGGACGAGATCAGTGCCTGGACGAAATTGCCGAGCGCGTCGGAGAGGCTGGTGAGCACCGGCCCGACCACGACGAGCCCGAGGATCGCCAGGATCGCGCCCAGGATGCCGGCCGAGAAGTTGTTGGTCAGCATCTCGAAGCCGGACGGGATCCTGTCGCCTGTCGCTTGGTCGAACTTCTTGATCAGGTAGCCGCCAAGCGGCCCGACGATCATCGCGCCTAGGAACATCGGCACGCTCGAGCCAACGACGATTCCGGCGGTGACCACCGCGCCGACGACGCCACCGCGGTGTCCGTACACCAGCTTGCCGCCGGTGTAGCCAATCAGAATGGGCAGCAGGTACGTGATCATTGGTCCGACGAGTTTCGCGAGCGTCTCGTTGGGGGTCCACCCCGTCGGGATTACGAACGCTGTGATGAGGCCCCAGGCGATGAAGGCTCCGATGTTCGGGATGACCATTGCAGCGAGATTGCCGCCGAAGCGTTGGACGCGCTCTTGCACAACCCCCTCCTTCCGCGTTGAGAGACGCGCGGCATCATCCGCGCGGTCCGTACCGCTAACAACTGCCAATCTGGCGGCCGCGACTTGTGACAAATCTGATCGCCGCGATCAGTGCGTCGGCTCTCCGAAGATCCGCGCCAGCCGCCGCACGTCGCGGTCGCGCAAGAGAGGACTCACGACGACGGTCTGAACGAGCAGCGGCTCGTCCAACGGGACGGTGCTCACGACCACATCGGCCGTGTCCGCATCGAACTTCTGCTCGAACGCGGTCTTCGACACCACGCGGGTCACCTCGACGTGCGGGAACTCGGCGGCCAGGCGGGAAACAAGGATCCACGCCGTCGCCATGCCCGCAGGACACACGACGGTGACCCTCACCACCTTCTGGCGCAGCCGGTGGCGCTCGAGCGATCCGGCGAGGTACATCGTGAGGAAGCCGACCTCCTCAGGCGGCACCGCGCCCTCGCTCATCGGCCCGAGGGCCAGCACGATCTCGCTGGCGACCGCATACACGTCCGGATAGCGCTCTCGGACCTCGTGGTCGAGCGGATTCGTGATCGGCAGTCCGTAGCGAAGTCGCACCCGCAGCCGCCGCAGGTGCTCGGCAAGGTTGCGCCGGAGTTGATCGTCTTCAGCGAGCGCGGGATGAAGCCGCTCGGCCGACAGCGCCACGAGGCGGTCGATCAATCGGCCGTCGGTGGGCTCAGGCGGCGCGCTGGTTCCCACGAGCTCGTCGTAGCCCAAGATGAATTCGGTGATCGACGCGACATCGGCGTCGGTGAGGACCAGATCCGCCGCGCGTCCGACGGCTGCCGCGATGCGTGCCGCGGCATCCGCGACCGGGTGATCGATCAGGGAGCGCAGCTGTCCGCTCTGGAAGGCCGCGTAGTGCGCACGGCGAACCCGGCGCGCGACGATCGCGACGAAGAGCGTCTCGGCCATCGCCATGGGACCGTTGTCGTCGCGGTCGCGGAGCTGCTCGCGGAGGATCCGCCGGTACGTCGGTAGATCCAGCCGACCGAGGAACTCCTCGATCGTTCCACCTGACGTGACGCCCCGCGCCGTGTCGTCCCCGTTCGCTCTTCGCATCGCGTCCGCAAGCGTGTCCGCCGGCAACGAATCGAGGATGACGGCGAGCAACGCTTTGCGGATCTCGATCTCGCCGCCGCGGACCACCACTCCGACACCGGGCAGGCGCTGCAGGTGGAGGTGATGCTCTTCCAGCCATGTCTCGGTCGCTCGCACATCGCGGCGGACCGTCGGGCGCGACGCACCGAGCTCGGCCTCGAGATCGCCGATCTCCACGGGCTGCGGTGAGGCATCGAGCAGCGTGACGAGCGCCCGAAGCTTGCGATCCTCCGCAGCGAGTACCCGCGGGGCTGTGCCCGGATCGAGTCCACGGAGCGTCCGCCGCCGCAGGTCGTCATCGCAGGAGACCCAGATCCCGACCCCCCGGCGTCGCACGACTTCCAGTCCTGCCGAGCGCAGATAGCCTTCGACCGGCGCGAGGTTGTAGCGCACGATCCGGGTCGTGAGGTTCAGCTGAGTCGCGATCGCGTCGAGCGTCGCCGGCTTCCTGTCGTTGAGCAGCAGCCGAGTGATCCGCGCCTGGCGACTATCGAGCGGCAGGACGACGGCCATCTCAGAAACCGGTGCTGCTGTCTGGCACGCGCGCAAATCTAGCGTGGGCGTCGACGCTATCCCTACCAATGAGAGCGATCGTGGGAGGTCTGAGCGTCACGCACCGTAGAGCGGGCGTGATTGCCGCCCTGCTGGGAGCAGGAACCTGTCGCGCGCCGTACTCGCGCGAGGAGCGGGACATGCACCCACCTGCCCGAAGGAGCGCG
>DASUSA010000107.1:0-13065 GCA_036375335.1 Candidatus Limnocylindria bacterium | reverse complement strand
TGCGCCCGGACCACGCGCGGCCGATCGCCGCCGAACGGATCGCGCGCCAGGAGCCGCAGGATCGCGCGATCGCCCTCGAGGAGCTTCCCGAGCAGCGGCATGAACCATTCGTGATAGCGGGGCGATGAGAACGCGGCGAACCACATGAGCCAGTCGAGCCGGAGGTGATACGGCGCGTACTGCGGCGGCCGCCGCCGAACGTCACCGGGCTTGGCCTTGAACTCGTATTCGCGCCACTCGCTGGTTGTCGTCGGATCCGGATCGAGGGTGCCTTCGATGACCACCTCGAACCGGCGCTTCGTGACGCTGCCGAATGCTCCATAGGTGTTGACGAGATGGAGCGGATCGAAGCTTGAGTTCATGAGCTGGCCCGACGACAGCAGGTTCTTCGCCGGTCGGTAGCTCAGCGCGACCACGAGCACGGTCACGAGGATCACCAGGGTCTCGTGGGGGAGTGACGTCTCGAGCGCGGGCCGCGCCACGGGCAGCACCCGCCCGAGAGCCGCATCGTCGAATGCCGCGAAGGCGAGCACGATCGTGATGAAGTTGAGCCACGAGAAGTTGCCGCTGAGGACGAGCCACGCCTGCGTCGCGACGATGATGAGCCCGGCCACGGTCGCGATGGGCTGCGGTGCGAAGACGAACACCGGCACGACGAGCTGCGCGAAGTGGTTCCCGAGCACCTCGACGCGATGGAGAGGGCGTGGGAGGCGATGGAAGTACCAGCTGAGTGGGTTCGGCATCGGCTGGGTCTCGTGGTGGTAGTAGAGGCACGTGAGATCCCGCCAGCACGGATCGCCGCGCATCTTGATGAGCCCCGCTCCGAACTCGAGTCGGAACACCAGCCACCGCACGAGGTACACGAGCGGCAGCGGCATGAACGTCCACGCCGGTCCGAGGAAGATGGCGAGGAAGCCGGCCTCGAGGAGCAGCGTCTCCCACCCGAAGCTGTAGAAGGTCTGCCCGACGTTCACGATCGAGAGGTACAGCGCCCACAGCGCGACCCAGACGAGCATCTCGATCCCGACCGGCCATCGGTCGGGGAGTCCCGCAACGACCACGAGGCCGAGGACGATGCCGGTCGATGCGACGACGACCAGCAGCCGGTCCGAATACCGCCAGTGGAACAAGCTCGGTGACGCCCGGAACGGCACGTGGGCCACGAAGCTGGGTACCGGCAGCAGCCCGCGCTCGCCGAGCAGCGGCCGGAACTGGTTCAGCGCGACGAGGAACGCGACGAGGTAGATCGCCCCGATGCCGCGCTCGAGTACCAGCCGGGCCAGCCAGTAGTCGGGCGCCTCGAGCGCGGTCATCGGTCAGCAAACGTAGCCGCTGGTGGTACACCGGATAGCACGCCGCCTGGGCTAAAGAACGCCGGGGCCCGACGGCTCGTTGAAGGGAAGACGTGAGCGCGGACACCGCCTGGGAAGGCCTCTACGAGCAGGAGTACCCCCGGCTGCTGCGCGCGCTCATTGCCATCGGCGGCGACGAAGGTGCCGCTGAGGATGCGGTCCAGGAGGCGTTCGTGCGCGCGTACAAGCAGGGCCTCGGGTCACTCGATCGTCCGGGAGCGTGGCTCCTGGTGGTCGCGACGCGCGTGCTCTTCCGTGACCGGCGCCGCCGGGTGACGGACGTCGCGGTGGAGATGCTCCCGGTGGCCCGAAACGACATCGACTTCGCGATCGAGCGCGCGGACCTGCTCGTCGCACTCCGGCAACTCCCGGAGCGGCAGCGCGCCGTCGTCGTCGCCCGCTACTACTACGACTTCTCCTACGAGGAGATCGCCAAGGCCTTCGCGATCCGCACTGGCACGGTCGGCGCCACGCTCTCGCAGGCGCTCGCGAAACTTCGGGCCGCCCAGGCCACGCGGCAGCTGGTGCGCGGGGCCCTGCGGCCGTGAACGAGCGCGATCAGGACGGTCTCGGCCGGACGCTCGCGCGCGCCATCGACACGCAACGGGTGCGCGAGACGCCGTTCGCGTCATCCCGTCTTGCCGCGCGATCGAAGCCGGAGACGAAGCGGACCTTCACCTTCCAGCTCGCGCTCGCGGTCGCGCTGATCACGCTCGGCGCAGCCGGCGCCCTGCTCGGCCAGACCGACCTGACCAAGGATCTCGGGGTCGCGAACGGCCCCCGGCTGACGCCGGTGACCCGTGCGGCTCCCGGTGCGCCGGTCGTCGTCGGGCACATCGAGGACGCGATCAACCCGATCACCGCGCGCTACGTCGAGCGCGTCATCGCCGACGCACAGGCTGCCGGCGCGCCGGCCGTGGTCTTCGTCATTAACACCCCGGGTGGGCTCATCGACTCGACCTACCAGATCACGACCGACTTCCTGAACGCGCCGCTCCCGGTGGTGACGTACGTCGCGCCGTCCGGCGCGCGCGCCGCCTCGGCCGGGACGTTCATCACGATGGCCGGCGCGATCGCGGCGATGGCCCCGGCGACGAACATCGGCGCGGCGCATCCGGTCGACAGCTCCGGCGGCGACATCCAGGGCGATCTCCGGCTCAAGGCGGAGAACGACGCCGTCGCGCAGATCACCAAGATCGCCAAGGCCCGCGGGCGCAACGAGCAGTGGGCCGAGGACGCCGTCCGCAACAGCGTGAGCATCCGCGACGACCAGGCCATCGGGCTCAAGGTCGTCGACCTGGTCGCGACCGATCTGCCGGATCTCCTGGCGAAGATCGACGGAAAGACCGTGCAGGTGAACGGTCAGCCGGTCACGCTTGCGACCACCGCCGCCGCGATCGACGACGACGGGATGAGCCCGTTCGAGACGTTCCTGCACTTCGTCGTCGATCCGCAGATCGCGCTGCTGCTGTTCACCATCGGCACGTACGGCCTGATCTTCGAGCTCTCGAACCCGGGGCTCATCTTCCCCGGGATCATCGGGGTGATTGCGATCGTCATCGCGCTCTTCTCGTTCGGGACGCTCGATGCGAACGCCGCCGGGATCGCGCTCATGATCTTCGCTCTGGTCCTCTTCGTCGCCGAGGTGAAGGTCGTGAGCCACGGGCTCCTGCTCGCGGGGGGCATCGCGTCACTGCTCCTCGGCGCGATCATCGTGTTTCCGCCCGGGCGGCCCACGTTCCCGGGTCTGCGAAATACGGCCGACCCGATCACGTTGCTGCTCATCGTCGGGACCGCCGCGCTGTTCTTCGTCGTGGTCGTCCGGCTGGCCGTCGGCTTCCAGCGACTGCCCGTGGCCAGCGGCGCCGCGCTGCTCGTCGGGTCACTCGGGGTCGCGAAGACGGAGCTCGCGCCGACCGGCATCGTGCGCGCCGGAAGCGACGAGTGGAGCGCGGTGAGCGAAGGCGGTCCGATCCCACAGGGCGCCGCCGTCCGCGTGCGGCGGGTCGATGGCTTGCGACTTATCGTCGGCCCGGAGGCCTCGTCCTCCGGAAGAAGGGAAAGCTGATGTCAACCGAGCTCGTGATCATCGCGTTTCTGCTGGTCGTCGCCCTCCTGGTCCTACGGACGGTCGTGCACATCGTCCCCGAGTACCAGCGGCTCGTCGTATTCGCCCTCGGCCGCTACCAGAAGACGAGCGGGCCGGGGCTCGTGCTGCTGCTGCCGCCCCCGATCCAGAGCTCGGTGACCGTCGACCTGCGTGAGTTCAGCGTCGAGATCCCGCAGCAGACCTGCATCACGAAGGACAACGCGACGATCTCGATCGACTTCCTGATCTTCCAGCAGGTCGTCGAGGCGTCCGACTCGGTGATCAAGGTCCAGAACTTCCGTCAGCAGGTCCAGCAGATCGCGTCGACGACGTTGCGCGCGGTCATCGGTGACCTCGTGCTCGACGACGCGTTCGCCAAGCGCGAGCAGATGAACGAGGTCCTGCGGATCAAGCTCGACGACGAGACCCACCGGTGGGGGGTGAAGGTGAACCGGGTGGAGATCCGCGAGATCGTGCCGCCGCGCGAGATCCAGGAGGCGATGACCCGGCAGATGACCGCCGAGCGGATCCGCCGGGCGTCGGTGACCGAGGCGGAGGGCAAGCGGGCGTCGGCGATCCTCGTGGCCGAGGGTGACAAGCAGTCGAACATCCTCCAGGCCGAGGGCGCCCGGCAGTCGGCGATCCTTCGCGCCGAGGGCTTCGCCCTGGCACTCGGCAAGATCAACGAGACCGCGATGGGCGCCGACGCTCGGACGATCACGCTCCAGTACTTCGAGGCGCTGAAGGCGCTCGGCGCGTCTCCAGCGACGAAGTTCGTGATCCCGACGGAGTTCAGCGCGCTCGCCGCACCCCTCGCCGCAATGGCGAGAAGTGCGGCCGAGCCGCCGGCGAAGACCTAGAGCTGGCGCCCGCGGAGGCGGACGAAGGGACGGCGCGACCGGCCAGGAGGCGCGCTGTCCCCGCGGTCCGCTTCCGCGAGCCGGATTGCCATCGGCCGAGCCAACCGGCGTTGGCCGAACGGCGAGTAGACGCGCGGTGGGATGTCGCGGAGCGGCGCGCGGAGGGCTGCTCGCGCGCCGCCCGCTGACGAAGGGAGGGGAAAGGCGATGGCGATGGCCACGGTCGCACCTCAGAAGAGCGGTTTTCGCTTGCTTCGAGGCTCCCCTCGAACAGGCGTTCGGGCATCATAGAACGCGTGTTCCAACTGTCAAGAGGCCAGGAATCGCCGTGAAATACTCGGAACCGGTGGAGTCGACGGCCCTCGGCGCGGATCTGGCACCCCAGCGACCGAAGGCGGTTCGGGAGCAGGCCGAGTTGCCGAACCACATCCTCGAGCCGGCCTGGCAGGGGACCCGGGTCCTCGTACGGATCGGCCACGGCGGGCCGCCGTTCGTCGGCTACGACGGGCCGGTCGACGGACCGCGTGAGCTGTTTGACGCGATCCAGGCGGAGACCCATTCGACCACCGCGATCCTCGACGGCGTGCTCGTCGCGAACTGGGAGGACGACCGCGATCTCGAGATCGACCCGCACGGCAACGCGTTCACCCGCGAGTCGCCACGCCGTCAGATCTTCAGCGCCTTCGATCTGCTGGAGGTCGACGGCGACCCGCTGCTCAACGTGCCGCTGCTCGAGCGGAAGCGTCACCTCGAAGGGCTCGTCACGCCGAGCATGAATGTCCGGCTCACCGCGTACGTGACCCGCGGCCTGCGCGCGTGGCGTGAGACCCTCACCGGCCTGGGCTTCAAGCGGGTCGTCCTCAAGGACTGGAACAGCCCATACTCGCCAGGCCAGACAGCGGCCTCGTGGCTGTCCATCGACAAGCTCAATCCCCCGAAGCTCAAATGAACGACAGAAGGAGAGCCGGCGCATGAGGTCCGCAGCGACCATCGATCACACCCAGCGCGACCCCTGGGAGGTCGCGAAGGAGCAATTCGACACCGCAGCCGACAAGCTCCACCTCGACCCGAACATGCGCGGCATCCTGCGGGAGTGTCAGCGTGAGCTCACCGTCCACTTCCCGGTGCGGATGCAGGAAGGCGCGGTGAAGGTCTTCACCGGCTACCGCGTGCAGCACAACACCTCGCGCGGCCCTGGGAAGGGCGGGATCCGGTACCACCCGGCCGCAACGCTCGGTGAGGTCAAGGCGCTCGCGATGTGGATGACGTGGAAGTGCGCGGTCGTCGGCATCCCCTATGGCGGCGCCAAGGGCGCGGTGATCTGCGACCCCAAGACCATGAACCTGCAGCAGCTTGAGACGCTGACTCGCCGCTACACGACGGAGATCGCGCTGCTCATCGGACCGGAGCGCGACATTCCCGCGCCCGACGTGAACACGAACGCCCAGACGATGGCCTGGATCATGGACACCTACTCAATGCACGCCGGCCACACGGTCCCGGCCGTCGTCACGGGCAAGCCGCTCTCGATCGGCGGCAGCGAGGGCCGGAACGAGGCCACCGCGCGCGGTGCGGTCTACACGATCATCGAAGCGTCGAAGCACCTCGGGCTCGACCTCGAGGGCTCCCGGGTCGTGGTCCAGGGCTTCGGCAACGCGGGTTCGTTCTCGGCCAAGCTCATGGCGGAGCTCGGCGCGACCGTCGTTGGTCTATCGGACACCCAGGGCGGCATCCACAACGCTAAGGGCATCGATCCGAACAGGGTCGACGCGTACAAGCGCGAGACCGGCAGCGTCGTGGGCTTCCCCGGCTCCGAGACGGTGACCAACAGCGAGCTGCTCGAGCTCGACTGCGACATCCTCATTCCGGCCGCGATCGAGAACCAGATCGGGGAGCACAACGCGCCCCTGATCAAGGCCAAGCTCGTCGCCGAGGCCGCGAACGGCCCGACCAGCCCCGAGGCCGATCGGATCCTCTTCGACAAGGGCGTCTTCATGATCCCGGACATCCTCTGCAACGCGGGTGGCGTGACGGTCTCGTACTTCGAGTGGGTCCAGGATCTGCAGAACCTGTTCTGGCGGGAGGCCACAATCAACGCGCGGCTCAAAGAGGTCATGGTGAAGTCGTTCAACGACGTGCTGCAGATGTCGCTGAAGCACAAGGTGCACATGCGGACCGCCGCGTACATGGTCGCGGTCGCGCGCGTTGCCGATGCGACGCTGACGCGAGGCATATACCCCTAGACGCGTGCCGCCATGCGCGGCCTAGATCGGCGACCTGGCTGCAAGACCTCATCGCGGTCGACCTGGAGACGACGGGGTTCGATCCAAAGACGGATCGGATCATCGAGATCGGCGCGGTGCGCGTCCGACTGACCGCGGACGGCGCCCAGCCAGGCGAGACATTCAGCACGTTCGTCGATCCCGGACGGGACATCGGCGCGACGATCACGCGGCTTACCGGGATCCGGGACCTCGACCTTGCCGGCGCGCCGTCGGCGGCCGACGCGGTCGCGCGCTTCGCCGCGTTCGCCGGCGAGGGTGTGTTCGTTGGCCACAACGTCGGCTTCGACCTGTCGTTCCTCGAGCAGAACGGCTTCGCGCCGGGCGCCTCCTGGCTCGACACCGCGGATCTCGCGTCGATGCTGCTGCCTGAAGCGCCGTCGTACGCCCTGCAGCGCCTCGCCGCCGACGAGGGCATCGTGCCCGAGAGCGCGCACCGCGCGCTCGACGACGCCCTGACCTGCGCCGCGGTCCTCGGGACGCTCGCCTCCCGGGCCCGCGCGCTCGCCCCACCGTTGCTCGAGGAAGCCCGGTCGTATGCCACCGCCATCGGACCGGCCGCCGAGCGATTCTTCGCCGACGCGCTCGCGGCATCGGTCCGCCATGCGTGGGACGGCGAGTTGCTGCCACCGCTCGCGCCGGCGACGCGCCCCGCGGTCACGCCGCACGCCGCCGCGCTCGATGCCGCGAGCGCGCTCGGGATGGACGGCCCGCTCGCGCGGTCCATCGACCGCTTCGAGGATCGGCCCGAGCAACGTCAGCTCGCGATCGAGATCGAGCGGACGATGGCGACGGGCGGTGTGCTCATGGCCGAGGCCGGCACCGGAGTGGGGAAGTCGATCGCGTACCTGCTGCCCGCTCTCGGCCGGGCACTTGACGGCGAGCGGGTGATTGTCAGCACGCACACTCTGCCCCTGCAGGACCAGCTCGTGCGCAAGGATCTCCCCGACCTGCAGGCGGCGCTCGGGACGAACGTCCCGGTGGCGGTGCTCAAAGGCCGCTCGAACTACCTCTGCCCGCGTCGCTGGCAGCTCTTCCGCACGCAGGTCGCCACGCGTGAGGAGGCGCGCCTCGCGCTCAAGACGCTCATCTGGCGCACGACGACGACGAGCGGCGATCGCGCCGAGCTGAACCTCCTCGGCGGTGAAAGCGCGCTCTGGTCGCGGGTGTCCGCGGACGATGAGACCTGCACCAGCCGGCGCTGCGCCGCGACCCGCGGCGGCTGCTACCTCGAGCGCGCGCGCTCGGCGGCGGCGGAGGCCGGCATCGTCGTCGTGAACCACGCGTTGCTGCTGCACGATGCCCGCGGCGGCGGCAACCTGCTCCCCGAGGCCGAGCACGTCGTCGTCGACGAGGCCCATCGGCTCGAAGACGTCGCGTCCGATGCCTTCGGGTTCAAGCTCGAGACCTGGCGGACCCGCCGCGACCTCGACCGCATCGCGCATTCGCCGCTGGTGCTGACCGCCTTGAAAGCGGTCGACCCAGCGCTGGTCGAGGCGGCCCAGGCGTTGCGCGAGGAGGTCGCGCGCGCGCGCGGCACATCCGGTGAGACGTTCGACGCGCTCGCGACGCTGCTCCCCGAAGGGACGGACCGCCTGCGTATCACCGGTGGCTTCCGGGCGAGCGACGACCGCTGGCTGCCGATCGAGCTCGCGGCCGAGCGGATGGCTGATGCGCTCGCTGGCATTCGCGCCGCGGGGGAGCGCCTCGCGGCGCGCGGCGGCGATGAGGACGAGCTCACCGAGCACGAGAGCGCCCTGAAGGAGCTCATCGGAGAGCAGGGCGCGGTCGAGCACGGGATCCACCGGCCGAAGCCCGGGGAGATCTCGTGGCTCGAGCGGAGCGACGACGGGATCGGTCTGTTCGTCGCGCCGGCGCACGTCGGCAACGCCCTGCGGCGCACGCTCATCGACCGGCACCGCTCGGTGGTGATGACCTCGGCGACCCTCGGGGTCGCGGGGACGATGGCCTTCACGATGGATCGTCTCGGGGTGAGCGACATCGCGGGCACGCTGCGCGTCGGGTCGCCGTTCGACCATGCGAACCAGGCGCTGCTCATCGTGCCGTCCGACATCGCGCTGCCGCATGACGAGCACTTCGCCGAGGAGGCCGCGGTCATCGTCGGTGACGTGGCCCGCGCGCTCGCCGGCCGCACCCTCGTGCTGTTCACCTCGCATGCCGCGATGCGCGAGGTCGGGGCGCAGCTTGCGGGCCTCGAGGAGACCGGCATCGCCGTCCTGACCCAGGGCGTCGACGGATCGCGCCGCGCGATCCTCGAGCGATTCGCCGCGGGCGGCTCGGTGCTGCTGGGCACGCAGTCGTTCTGGGAGGGCGTCGATCTCCCCGGCGACCAGCTGCGCTGCGTGGTGATCGCGAAGCTGCCCTTCCCGGTCCCGGATGACCCGCTCATCCAGGGACGCTCGGAGCGCTACGACGATCCGTTCCGCGAATACCAGCTGCCCCTCGCGGCGCTGCGCCTGCGTCAGGGATACGGACGGCTGATCCGCTCGAAGACCGATCGCGGCGCGGTCGTGCTGCTCGACCGGCGCGTGATCCTCAAGGATTACGGGCCCACGTTCCTCGCATCGCTGCCGGCGGTACACGTCCAACGGGTCGCGAGCGAGGGCATCGGCGTGATCGTCGCGGAGCATTGCGCTCGCGGATAATGGCGGGCGTGGAGCAGCGGTCCGCGGCACGGGTCCAGGCCTGGCTCGAGACGGTGCCGCGCGGGAACCGTGAGCGGCTCTTCCTCCTGCTCGACGAGCTCTGCGCGGGACTCGATGTCTCGCGTCACAACCAGTTCGGATTCCTCCGCCTGCGGGCGGAGTTCGAGACCTCCGGCGAGCTCTTCGGCTGCACCATCGCCGAGCTGCGCGATGCAATCGCCGGGACCCTCGGCGACGTGTCGCACCTGCGCCCGCCGCGAGCTCCGAGCCCGCTCGAGGAGCTCAAGGCCGAGGTCGGTTCGCAGGGGCACCCTGACTTCCGCTAGGCGCAATCCCGCCGGACGTTAGGCCGGCGGCCAGCCGATATCCGGTCGATACCCCGGCACCCGTAATGGGACGAGCGGGGGACTTGTGGACCGGTTGGGCTTTTCTAAACTTCGCCTTGGTGGCAGACGCCTCTCTGCCGATCTTGGGATGAAAGGAGGCACAAAATGCTCGCATTCTTCCGTGACGACGAAGGCCAGGGCCTGGTTGAGTACGCTCTCATCATTGCTGTTATCGCCATTGCCGTCATCGTCGCCATGATCTTCCTCCGCGGCCAGCTCCAGAACATCTTCAGCAACATCGGCAACAACCTCACCTAGAGGCCTTCGCCGTACGAAAAGAGCCCGGGCTTCGGCCCGGGCTCTTTTCTATTCGGCGACGGGTGTCCGTTCTTGTTACAGTTGACCGTGGATCGGGTCATTCGGGCTCGATACTTCGCACGCTTCGCGAGATCCCTGCGACCGTACCCGCCAGGGCGCGTCGTGGCCGTGAAGCGGAGGCATCAAGGGAGAACGCGTTGGCCGTCGTCACGATGAAGCAGCTCTTGGAGTCGGGTGTCCACTTCGGGCACCAGGCTCGGCGGTGGAACCCGAAGATGAAGCGCTTCATCTTCATGGAGCGCAACGGGATCCACATCATCGACCTCCAGCAGACGCTCGTCCGGGTCGAGGAGGCGTATGCGTTCGTGCGTGACCTCGCCTCCGATGGCGGGCAGATCCTCTTCGTCGGCACCAAGAAGCAGGCTCAGGAGTCGATCGCCGAAGAGGCGAAGCGCGCGAACATGCACTACGTCAATCAGCGCTGGCTGGGCGGCTTCCTGACCAACTTCATCACGATCCAGAAGCGGATCCAGCGGCTGAACGAGCTCGTCGAGCGCAAGGAGCGCGGTGATTTCCTCACGCTCCCGAAGAAGGACGCCCAGCGCCTCGAGGACGAGCTCCAGCATCTCGATCGGTACTTCCAGGGCGTACGCGAGCTGAAGCGTCCACCGAGCGCGCTCTTCGTCGTCGACCCGCATCGCGAGCACATCGCGGTCGAAGAGGCGCGTCGCCTCGAGATCCCGATCGTCGCGATGGTCGACACGAACTGCGATCCGGACCTCATCGACGTGATCATTCCGGCCAACGACGACGCGATCCGCGCGGTGAAGCTCATCTGCCAGAAGATGGCCGACGCCGTCATCGAGGGCCGCACCCAGCTCGACGCGTCGTCCAAGGAGGCGAGCCCCGAGGACATGGGCTACGCACCGGCTGCGACCGCGGGGGGCTATGCCGAGGTCGGCATGCCGCGCGCGAAGCGCACGCCGCGCGTGTACGAGCCCGAAGAGGACGAATACCCGATCGGCGGGTACGAGGAGGAGCCGGCCGTGGAGGCCGGGGAAGCCGCCCCTGCCAGTGACGAGGCGCTCGCCGCTCCGGCGGCGGACGCGTCAGGGACCACAGAGGAGAAGTAGTCATGGCAACAGCGAACGACGTGCAGCGCCTCCGGTCGGAGACGGGCGCCGGCGTGATGGACAGCAAGAAAGCGCTCGAGGCAGCGAAGGGCGACTTCGAGCAGGCGAAGCACATCCTCAAGGAGAAGGGCCTCGCGTCCGCTGCGAAGCGCAGCGATCGCGCGACCAAGGAAGGTGTCGTCGAGGCGTACATCCACAGCGGTGGACGCATCGGCGCGCTCGTCGAGCTCTCGAGCGAGACCGACTTCGTCGCCCGCAACCCGGAGTTCCGTGACCTCGCGAAGGCGATCGCGATGCAGGTGGCTGCGATGTCGCCGAAGCACGTGAGCTGGGAGCTTCTGAAGGACGACGAGATCAAGGCGCTGCTCGAGGAGCACGGCGACGAGAAGACCGCGAAGGCTGCCGCGATCCTGATGCACCAGCCCTATATCAAAGAGCAGTCCAAGACCATCGGCGATCTCGTGACCCAGCTCGCAGCGTCGACCGGCGAGAACATCAAGGTCCGCCGCATCGCGCGGTTCGAGCTCGGCGAGGCCAAGTGACCGCCACGCCCAAGTACCACCGCGTCCTCCTGAAGCTCTCCGGTGAGGCGCTCCTCGGAGACCGGCAGTTCGGCATCTCGCCGCAATACACCGCCTACCTCGCCGAGGAGATCCGCAAGGTCCACGCCCTCGGCGTGCAGGTCGGCGTGGTGCTCGGCGGGGGCAACTGGCTCCGTGGCGCGGATGCCGCGGAGCACGGGATCGATCGGGCGACGGCGGACTACATGGGCATGCTCGCGATGGTCATCAACGCGCTCGCGCTGCGTTCGCAGCTCGAGGCCGCGGGTCTCGAGGCCCGGGTGCAGACCGCACTCACGATCAACGAGGTCGCCGAGCCGTACATCCGCCTCAAGGCGATCAGCCACCTCGAGAAGGGCCGCGTCGTGATCTTCGCCGCGGGTACAGGGAATCCGTTCTTCACGAGTGACACCGCCGCTGCCCTCCGCTCGGCCGAGATCGATGCGGAGGTCATCCTGATGGGCAAGAACAAGGTCGACGGCGTGTACTCGGGCGATCCGCGGACCGACAAGAGTGCCAAGAAGTACGACGACATCGGCTATCGCGATCTCCTCGAGAAGCGGCTCGGCATCATGGACGCCACGGCCGCTGCGCTCGCGGAGGACCGCAACATGCCCACGATCGTGTTCGACGTGAGCGAGAAGGACGCGATGGTCCGAGCCGTCCTGGGCGAGCACGTGGGCACGCTCGTTCACGCGGGTTAGGCCGTGGCGCTCGAAGAGGTCCTCGCCCAGACCGAGGCCCGCATGAAGAAGGCCGTGGAGGCGCTGCGCCACGAGGCGCAATCCGTGCGCACCGGGCGGGCGACGCCATCGCTCGTGGAAGGCCTCGAGGTCGAGGCCTACGGCACGCCCACGCCGCTCATCTCGCTTGCCGCGATCAGCGCGCCCGAGCCGCGGCTCATCGTGATCCAGGCCTGGGACAAGAGCCTCATCAAGGCGATCGAGAAGGCGATCATCGGCAGCGATCTCGGGCTCACGCCGAGCAACGACGGTTCGCTCATCCGGCTCTCGATCCCGGCGCTCACCGAAGAGCGCCGCAAGGATCTCGTGAAGCAGCTGCACAAGAAGATCGAGGATGGGCGCGTGGAGATCCGCACGCTCCGGCGCCACGCGCAGGACGAGCTTCGGACGAAGTCGAAGGGCGCGGGAATCTCCGCCGACGACGAGAAGCGGCTGGAGACCCAGCTGCAGAAGCTCACCGACCTGTACATCTCGGCCGCTGACGAGATCGGCCACGGCAAAGAGAAGGAGATCCTGGCGGTATAGCGGTGGCCGCTGCGGTACCGCGCCACATCGCGATCGTCATGGATGGCAACCGCCGCTGGGCTCGGGGCCATCATCTCCCGGTCATCGCCGGTCATCGCCAAGGCGTCGAGACGATCCGCCGGACGGTCCGCGCTGCGCGCGACCGGGGCGTCGAGTTCGTCACCCTGTACAGCTTCTCGACCGAGAACTGGAAGCGCGATCCCGATGAGGT
>DASUSA010000106.1:0-2008 GCA_036375335.1 Candidatus Limnocylindria bacterium | reverse complement strand
CGTCCCTTCGTGAAAGATGTGCGCGGGAAGAACAGAAGTGTACCGTCAAAACGGCATTCCGGGTAGTCGCGGCAGCTTGCCGCGCTTGGCCATCGAGCCGAACTGCTTCATCAGGGTCTGCATCTCCTTGAACTGCTTGAGCAGGGCGTTGACCTCGGACACCGTGACGCCCGAGCCATTCGCGATGCGTTTGCGGCGCGAGCCGTTCAGGATCGTCGGGTCGTGGCGCTCGGCCATGGTCATCGACGAGATGATCGCCTCGATGGTCCGCATCTGCTGCTCGGCCTGCTTGGGATCGGGCATCTGCTTCGCGAGGCCGCCCATGCCCGGCATCATCTTCAACAGGTCCCCGATCGGCCCCATCTTCTTCACCTGCTGCAGCTGCTTGTAGAAGTCGTCGAACGTGAAGCGCGCCTCGAAGAGCCGCTTCGCCTGGGCCTCCGCTTCCTTCTCGTCGACGTGCTCCTGGGCGCGCTCGACAAGGGTGAGGATGTCCCCCATCCCGAGGATCCGCGTCGCGAGACGATCGGGATGGAACACCTCGAGGCCATCGAGCTTCTCGCTCGTGCCAAGGAACTTCACCGGCACGCCCGTGGCCGCGCGGATCGAGAGCGCGGCGCCACCCCGTGCGTCGCTATCGACCTTCGTGAGCACGAGGCCGGTGACCGGCAGCCGGGCCTTGAACGCGGTCGCGGCCTCGACTGCGTCCTGACCGGTCATCGCGTCGACCGCGAGCAGGACCTCCTGCGGCGCCGCGGCGCGAACGATCGCCTCGACCTCCTGCATCATGGCCTCGTCGACGTGCAGCCGGCCGGCGGTGTCCACGATGACGGTGTCTTGTCCGTCCGCGGTGGCGCCGGCGATCGCCGCGCCGACGTCCTCGGACACGTGCTCGGGGCGAACCGTGCGGACGGGCACGCCGAGCGACTTCCCGAGCGACTGCAGCTGATCGACGGCCGCCGGGCGGTGAACGTCCGCGGCCACCAGCAGCGGATGGCGGCCCTGCTTGCGCAGCACGTTCGCCAGCTTCGCGACGGTGGTGGTCTTGCCGGAGCCCTGGAGCCCGACGAGCGCGATGACGGTGGGCGGGCGCTGCGCGCGCGCGAGCGGGACCGCGTCGCCGCCGAGCATCTCGACCAGCGCGTCGTGCACGATCTTCACGACCATTTGCGCGCCGGTGATCGACTCGAGGACCTTCTCGCCGATCGCGCGCTCGCGAACGGTCGCGACGAGCTCGCGGACGATCTTGAAGTTCACGTCCGCTTCGAGGAGCGCCACTCGGACGTCGCGCAGCGCCTCGTCCAGGTCGGCGTCGCTCACGCGCGCGCGGCCCTGGAGCTTCTCGAAGGTCGCGGTCAGGCGGTCGGAGAGCTGCTCGAACACTCCGTCAAGGCTAGCGCCGCGCGGCGGGTTCTAGCGGCCGAGGGCCTTCTTCGCTTTGCGGCTGTCCTTCACGCCGAAGCCGATCGTCCGCGAGCCCTTGCCCACGCCGATCATGTACGCAGAGTCGACGCTGACCCGGCCCTTCCCCAGCCGCGTCGCAACTCGCGCGAGCGTGCCGGGCTTGTCGCTGAGCCGGACCTCGAGGAGCTTGCGGTCGCTCGCGACGCGCAGCTTGGCCTTCTTCAGCGCACGGCGCGCGCGGGCCGCGTCCTTGTCCGCCACGACGACGTGGATGACGCCCTTGCTGCCGACCGCGCTCCCGGCGAGGGCCGCGATGTTCACCTTCGCGTCCCCGAGCGCGGTCGAGATCGCGGCGAGCTGTCCCGCGCGGTTCGGCACCTTGATCGTGAGCTCTGTGGCCATGTCGTTCCCTCCCTGGTGATCCCGCGCATTGTCCGCCGAATGTCCAGCCCGCTCACTCGTAGTGTGATTGCTCTGAGACTCTGACCGCTGAAATTGCTCTGTGATTCTGTCCGCGTCGCAGGCGCGAGAAGGGACGGAACACGGTGCAAGACAGACGGGTCCTCGTGCTCACGAGGCTCATTTCCGGCACGGTCGATCCCGC
>DASUSA010000105.1:0-2437 GCA_036375335.1 Candidatus Limnocylindria bacterium | reverse complement strand
CCACACCTGACAACTACCGGCGCACCCGCGCACGCCGCTTCAGCGTGCAAGGGGTGAAGTCGCGGCATCGGCGCGCCGCCGAGCGCATCGGGCCGGGCGATCGCGTCTGCTGGTACCTCGTCGGCGTGGCCGGCTTTGTCGCGACGGCGACCGTGACCTCGCCGGCGTTCCTGGACCGTCGGCCGATCTGGGTGTCGACCGGACGAGCCGACCCCTACCCGTGGCGGTTCAGGATCACGCGCGACGTCGTCCGCGAGCCGGCCCACGCCGTTCCGGCGGCGTCGCTCGCCGACCGGCTCGCGTTCACCCGGCGGTGGCCGCGGGCGCACTGGCAGCTCGCGTTCCAGGGCAATCTCCACGAGATCGGGCGCCGGGACTTCGGCGTCATCGAGCGCGCGCTCACGTCGTGAGGAGGGCGCTCACGGTCCTGGCCAGCACGGCCGCCACGTTCGTGCTCGTGCTGGCGTTCCTGTTCATCCCGCTCTCGATCGTCACGCAGCAATACCAGAACATCGTCGTCGAGGTGGTCCTGCTGGTCGCGAGCCTCTGGTACGTGACCCGGGTCATGCGCGCCGACCGGCGCGAGCGGCGGGCGGCGGAGGCGCTCCTTCCAATGGAGCGCCGCCCGGTGCGACGGGTGCCACGCCAGCCGATCACGTTCCAGGTGCGCGAGACGCTGGTCGCGATGTTCATCTGGTTCGTCCTCGTGTTCGCGTTCAACGCCGTCGTGCTCGGGCTCGGGATCGCGGCGAACGTGGGCATCGCGTTCTTCGCCGCGTTCATGCTCGCGACGCTGACGGTCACGGGCCGGCACATGATGTTCCGCATCACCCAGGACGACGAATAGGTAGGCTCGCCAGGAAATGGACTTCGGCATCCAGGTCGAGCCGCAGCTGGGGTTCAGCTACGACGACATCGTGGCCATCGGAACGGCCGGCGAGTCGGCTGGCTTCACCCGGCTCTGGCTGAGCGACCACCTGTTCCTCGGGCCCGACGCGGCGCGCACGGACTGCCTCGAAGCGTGGACCGCGCTCGCGGCGCTCGCCCGCGACCTTCGGACGATAAGGATCGGGGCGATGGTCACCTGCCAGTCGTACCGCAATCCGGCGCTTCTCGCGAAGATCGCCGCGGGCGTGGACCACCTGAGCGGCGGCCGGCTCGAGTTCGGGATCGGGGCGGGCTGGAAAGAGGTCGAGTACCACGCCTACGGATATGAGTTCCCCGAGGCCGCCGTGCGGGTGGACGAGCTGGTTGACACGATCGAGATCTGCACGCGCCTCTGGACGGAGGACACGGTTTCATACCAGGGCAAGCGCTACTCGATCGCGGACGCCGTCTCTTCGCCGAAGCCGGTGCAATCGCCGCTGCCGATCTGGATCGGCGGATCCAAGCCGCGGATCTTCCGGATCGCGGCGAAGTACGCGCATTGGGTCAACCACACCTCCGGCGACATGACGCCGGACGGTGTGCGCGTGCGTCAGGAGGCCCTCGATGCGGCGTGTCGCGACCGCAAACGCGACCCGAGGTCGCTCAAGCGGAGTGCGTTCCTCAGCGTCATCGTGGGCGCGACCGCGCGGGACGTCGAGGCACTGGTTGCCGACGCGGCCGGCCGCGCGAAGCTCACTCCCGAGCAGTGGCGGGCGGCACGGCCCTCGGCGATCGTCGGGCAGCCGCAGGACGTGATCAAGCGGCTGCGCGAGTACGCAAAGATCAACGTGGATCACGTGAACGCGATCTTCCCGTACACGCGTGAGCGGGAGATGGTCGAGCTCATGGGTCGCGAGGTCGTCGCGGCCCTGGCCTAATCCTTCGGGCGCTTCAGGTGATGACCGGTCGCGCGCTGGTACGCCGCTGCGATCGCAACGAGCAGCGGCTCGCTGAACGGCGGGCCGACGACCTGCAGGCCGACCGGAAGGCCGTCGCTGCCGAAGCCGCAGGGGAAGAAGATCGCGGGCAGCCCGGCGAGGTTCCCGGCCGGGATGAGCGCGGTGTTGCCCGGGCCGGGCGCGTCCGTCCTGGGCGTCGTGGCCAGCGAGCCGGAGCCTGGCGGCCGGCCATCGAGCGGCGCATCGAGCGCGGGAGCGGTCGACGCGCGGCCCGGGCCGACGATGACGTCGACCCGCTCGAACAGCTCGCGGAACCGTTCGATGAGGATCGCGCGGAGGCGCTGCGCCTGCAGGTAGTCGCGGGCGCGGATCTCACTTCCCGCCTTGAGCCCCGCCGCCTGCCGCTTGTCGACGAGCTCGTCGACCCGCCCCGAGTCGATGAGCTCGTTGAAGATCACAGCGCCCTCCGCGCCGAACACCGTTCCGACCATCGGTCCGTACGGGAGGTCGGTGGGCAGGACCGTCCGCGTGACCTTCGGGACGATCTTGCGAAGCTCCGCGAGCCCGCGCTCGAGCGCGCGCTTCGCCTCGGGCGCCGCGTGGCCGAGGTC
>DASUSA010000104.1:0-2805 GCA_036375335.1 Candidatus Limnocylindria bacterium | reverse complement strand
TACGGACTGATGACCAGGCCCGGCACCCGCAGCCCATAGCCGTTCGCGTCGATCGTGGGCGGGGCGACGTGATCGTAGAAGCCGCCCCAGTCGTCCCAGGTCAAGAAGATCGCGGTCGAGTTCCAGTCCGGACCTTGCATGATCGTGTTGATGATGTTCGTCACGTAGGCCTGACCTGCGGACACCAACGCGGTCGGGTGTTCGCTGTCTGCGTTGTTCGGAACGATCCAGGAGACTGCCGGCATCGTGCCGGCCTTCGCCGCAGCGAGGAAGCTATCGAGCTTCTGGATGTTGCCGAGCTGACCGTCGTCGTGCACCGTCGTGAAACCGGGCAGCGGGTTCCAGATCGAAGGCACGCCGGCCTTCTGGGACTTCGGCGGGCAGCTCATCGCGCCCGTCTCGCAGTCAGGCTGGGCGCCCTCATCGAGGTAGTAGCCCCAGCTGATGTTGTGCGCGTGGAGCAGGTACGTGATGTCGGTCCAGGCGTACTTCGGGTTGGCCGCCGAGGCGGGATCGGGATTTTGGAGCGCGTTCGTGCAGCTCATCGGGTTGAAGGCACTGGCGCACTTGGCCGACCATTCCGACACCATGAACAGGTGCTCAGGCAGGCTCCACGACGCATTCGGCTCGAACATGTGGTCCTGGAGTCCGAAGGTCTGGGCGTAGCTCCAGTAGTTTGGGATCTCACGGGCGTCGTGGTAGCCCATCACGTCAGGCGCGGCGGCGGTCGCCTTCTGACAGGACGGGTCGTCAGGCCCGGTGCAGGTTCCCTTCCGTCCTTCCTGCTGCTGGGCCACGAAGCCATCCATCGTGCCGCCGGCGATGTCGGCGGTCGCGTTGGCCTCGCCGTGGGGGCCGCCCTCGTTCTTGTCCGCCGAGTCGTGGAACGGCTGGACGCAGGTGCTCGTCTTGGGGTCTGGAACGCACACTGTCGGAACCCCGTTCTGCATCGGGATTCCGTCCGCCCCAGGGAATGTGCCGAAGTAGGAATCGAACGAGCGGTTCTCCTGCATGATCACGACGACGTGTTGGATCTTGCCGTTAGCCGACCCGACCGCCGATGCCAACGGCGCCTTCGTCGGAGTGGGAAGAGTACCCGGCACCGTCGTCGCGCTCGTGGACCCAGTGCAGGCTGAGAACAGGATCGCGACCACCGCGATCACCGCGCTCGCGCGCCGCTCGTTCGCGAAGGGCACGATCCGACGGGTCATCTCGCCTGTGAATACGGGTCTGGCTGACGCGGAGTGTCGCCTCGCGCCGGTCGGACCGAGCCCTTTACCAACTCAACACATCTGACGCGCAGTTGCCGGCTTCGAGTCACGCCGGTGGAGGCACGTCCGCTCCGACCTCCACGAGGCAGGTGGACGACAAATCGAAGGACCCGGCAGCGTGGTCGAGTCGTCGGGGAAGTGCACCCGGCTGTCGTGCCCCGCCATGCCGGTCGTGCCCAATGTGGTCGAGCGTCTGCCGTCCCTCGGTCTGAATGCGGCGCCGACGCGTTCCTCGACACTTACGCCGTGAAGTCAGAGTGCACGGCACCGGGTCAGCCCGGGTCGGGACCGCAGTCGCTCAGCAGGGATCAGGCCAGACGAAGCCTCGGGTCGAGCACGGTGTAGAGCACGTCGGCGATCAGGTTGAACAGCACGACGAGCACGGCGAAGATGAACAGCACCGCGGTGACGACCGGCGTGTCGCCATTGCCGATCGCGCTCACCAGCAGTTCGCCAACGCCGGGGACGCGGAAGATCTGCTCGGTCACGATCGCGCCGCCGAAGATCGTCGGGATGCCGAGGGCGACGAGCGTGACCACCGGGATGAGGCTGTTGCGCAGGACGTGGCCGCTGACGACCAGGCTCTCCTTGAGACCTTTTGACCGCGCGGTCCGCACGTAGTCAAGCGGCAGCTGCTCGACCATCTCGTTGCGCGTGTACCGCACGATCAGCGCGGCGTTCGCGAGGCCGAGGACCGCGATCGGCATGATCGACTGCCGGAGCTGATCGCCGAGCGTCGCGAGGTCCGTCACCTTAAGGTTCGAGTCGTAGATGAACGGCAGCCAGTGGAGCTGGATGCTGAAGATGATGATCAGCAGGACTCCGACGAAGAACGTCGGGAGCGAGAAGCCGACGAACGCGACGAACGTCGCCGCGTAGTCGAACGAGCTGTAGCGCTTGATCGCCGACAGCATGCCGGCCGGGACGCCGATCAGCACGCCGATCAGGTACGCGACGCCGACGACGGCGAGGGTGTTCGGAAGACGTTGCTTGATGAGGTCGCTCACGGAGCTGTGGCTCATGAACGAGACGCCGAAGTTCCCCTGCGCGAGCGAGGACAGCCACTTCACGTAGCGAATCGGCCACGGGTCGTCGAGCCCGAGTGCGGCGCGGATGTTCGCGCGCACCTCCGGCGGGACCCGCGGGTCGGCGCCGAACTGCGAGAGCGGATCGGTGGGCGCGAGCGACAGGAGCGCGAACACGACGAACGTGATCGCAAAGAGCGTCGGGATCGCGATGAGCAGCCGCCGCAGGATGTACCGGCCCACGTGCCACCTCCGTCGCGGGACGAGGATCGTGTCCCTTGTACTGGCCGGCCGCGCTGAGCGTTCGATCCGCCCGACGGTCAGTCGGCGGTCGTGGTCCCAGTGGCCGCCTGCGGCGCGGGGGCGCCGGTCGGAGGGGCGGTCGGCACGTAGATCGACGCGAGCGATCCGCGATCGCGGCGGTCGACCAGCACGAACCGGCCGCCGTTGCCCGCGACGAGCATCCGGGTGAGCTCAAGGTCGGCGTGCTCCGGCATCCCCGCGCCGGT
>DASUSA010000103.1:0-5572 GCA_036375335.1 Candidatus Limnocylindria bacterium | reverse complement strand
CGTCATCGACGCGCTTCGCGAGGAGCTCGGACCGGCCTAGTCATTGACCTCTCGGATCGCGGTCGTCATCCCGGCCTACAACGCGGCGGGGACCATCGCCGCGGTCGTCGCGGGGATCCCGGCGCTGGTGAGCGACATCGTCGTCGTCGACGACGCCAGCGCCGAGCCGCTCGGGCCGCTCGCCGATCCGCGTGTCCTCGTCCTCCGGCACGCTGCGAACCGCGGCGTCGGCGGCGCGACGCTCACCGGCTATGACGCGGCCATCGCCCGCGGCGCCGAGGTGCTGGTGAAGATGGATGCCGACGGCCAGATGGACCCCCGATACCTCTCGGCCCTCGTGCGGCCGATCGTCTCCGCCGCCGCCGACTACACGAAGGGCAACCGGTTCCTTCATTCCGCGGAGCTGCGCACGATGCCCAGCGGCCGGCGGGTCGGCAACGCCGGGCTGTCGTTCTTCACCAAGCTCGCCTCCGGCTACTGGCCGGTCTTCGATCCGACGAACGGCTACACCGCGATCCACGCGTCGCTCGTTCCGGCGCTCGACCGCTCGCGGATCGCCGAGCGATTCTTCTTCGAGACCAGCATGTTGCTCGAGCTCAGCCGCCTTCGTGCGGTCGTGCACGACGTCCCGATCCCGGCGCGCTACCAGGGCGAGCGGAGCGCACTCTCGACCCGGCGCGCGGCGGGCGAGTTCCCGCCCCGCCTGGTCGCCGCGACCTGGCGCCGGGTCCAGCGCCAGTACTTCATCCAGGACTTCACGCCGGTCTCGCTGTTCCTGGTCGCGGGGACGTTGTTCCTGCTGTTCGGGGTGATCTGGGGCGCGTACCACTGGGCCGAGTCGATCCGCTTCGGGGTGGCGGCGACCACCGGCACGGTGATGCTCGCCGTGCTCCCGGTGATCATCGGGGTGCAGCTCCTGCTGCAGGCCCTCGCCCAGGACATCGGCAACGTGCCGACCGAGCCGATCCACGAGGAGCTGCTCGCCGCGGAGTAGCGGCTAGGCCGGCTTCATCAGCTGGATCATGTCCTTCAACCGCGTGTAGCCCATCGACTCGTTGATGTGCAGGATCGGGGCGTTCTCCCCGTCGTTGTCGGTCCGCACCCGATCGACGCCGAGCACGATCGCCTGCATCACCGTCTCGATCTTGAGCGCACGGGCCACCCCGCGACCGCGGACCTTCCGCGCGGTGCCGGTCCAGTCCGTCTCGACGATCCCGCGCGTCGGCGGGTAGCTCAGCTGCGAGACGCCGACGATGTCATCGCCGTCGCGCGCGATCCACTGCCGCTCCGGCCGGAGGCCGGGCGAGCGCATCCATTCCTCGAAGACCTCCCACGTCGTCCCGGTGTGCGGCACCGTGGTCGGGATGTCCTGCTCGGCCTCGTCGCTCATCCGCCAGAGCTTGCGGTACTTCTCCGGGTCGCTGTCCCGCGCGAGCGTGAGGATCTCGATGCCTTCCGCGCGCATCCGGGCGCGCGACTCGTCGGCCATCTTTTCGATCCGATCCTTGCTCGCGACAAGGTCGAGCTCCCAGAACCGCTCGCGCCGCTCCTCGGTGAAGCCGCGCGCGGCGAGGGCGTCGACCCGCAGCCGATCGTCCTCCCAGGTCCAGGTGGTGAAGCGCTTCGTGCCGTCCGCGCGGGAGCGCTCCTCGACGAACGCGAAGAGCGCATCGAGCCGGGCCGCCGTGCGCAGCGCGGGCAGCAGGTCGCCGGACACCCGCCCGAACCGCTCGGGCATCTTGTCCCAGGCGACGTGGCGGTGGAACGCGATACCGGCGGGCTGCCCGTCCTTCGTGGCGACCCACCGCTCGATGACGTTGTCCGCGGCCTCGATCGCCCACCAGTGCCGGGTGAGCGCGGGATCCGACGGATCGTCCGGCCGAAGCGCTGTCTCGAGGTCCGCGTCGAAGCTCGCGTCGTCCGGCGTGGCGGCGCGCAGCTCGAGGTCCGCGACCTTCATTTGATCCTCCGCAGCAGCTTGTCCCGCGCGATCTGACCGAGCTGCACGACGTACTGGCCGACCTCGCGTCGGCCGAACTTGGACGCGCCGAGCTCGCGGTCACGAAAGGTATACGGGACTTCGACGACCGACCGGTACCGGCCGCGGGCGATCACCTCGAATCCGATCTTGAAGCCGATCGGATTCAGGGTCACGCCGTCGATGACCGACCGGCGCAGCGCGAAGAATCCGCTCGTCGCGTCGCGCACCGGGACGAGCACGCTACCCATCAGGCAGGCGACCCGCGAGACGATCTGGCGCTGCATCGGCCAATCCTCCACCCCGCCGCCGGCGACGTACCGCGAGCCGACGGCCAGGTCCGCGCCGTCCTCGATCGCGCTCAGCAGCGCGGGCACGACCTCGGGTGGATGCGAGAGGTCGGCGTCCATCACCACGAGCGTGTCGCCGCGCGCGGCCGCGAAGCCGGCGATCACCGCGCTCGCAAGGCCGCCCTTCCCGGCACGCCGGAGGACATTCGTCGGGATGCGCGGCGCGAGCGCCGCGGCGATGTCCGCCGTGCCGTCCGGCGAGCCGTCGTCCACGATCACGAGCTCCCAGTCGCGTGCGCCGAGCGCGGCGTGCAGTCGCTCGGCGAGCTTCGGTACTGAGCCCGCTTCGTTGTACGTCGGGACGACGACCGAAAGCATGCGCGGCCTACTGTACGGAGGCCGATGCGGGTCGTGTTCGATGCGCGCCATCTCCAGACGGTGAGCCGCACGCGCGGCATCGGACGCTACTCGCGGAATCTCCTCGCGGCGTTCGCACGTCGCGCCCCGGACGACGTCGAGTGGACGTTGCTGACGCTCGGCACGTTCGCGCCGGCCGACCCCTCGCCGCTGCCGCCACATCGGACCCGCGCCACCGCGCGGCTCCGTCGGCCGGAGCTCTCGATGCTCGCTGTGGACCCGCTGCTCCTCTCGTTCGAGCTCGCCGGCCAGGGCGACATCTACCACTCGGTGCAGCTCGGCCTGCCGGCGATCCGGCGGTTCCCCGCGGTCCTCACGATCCACGACCTGGCCCCGCTGCACTGGCCGTCCCACTACCTGCGCCTGCCGCACTCGCGAGTGGGGCACGCCTGGCAGTACGCGCTCGCCAAGCGCGCCGACGCGATCGTGGCGGTGTCAGAGGCCACCAAGGCCGATGTGGTCGCGCGGCTCGGCATCCACCCGGAGCGGATCCGGGTGATCCCCGAAGCGGTCGACTCCTCCTTTCACCCTCCATCCAAAGCCGACGGCGCCTCGCTCGCTCGCGCGCGTTTCGGCATCCCGGATCGCTACGTCCTCTACGTCGGGCAGTTCGATCCGCGCAAGAACATGGATGGGCTGTTCGCCGCGTTCGCGGGCGCGGCCGATCGCGACCGTGACCTGCGGCTGGTGATCGTCGGGACGCTCGGGAAGCTGGCCGGGCTGATGCGCGACGCGCTCGCCCGTTCGCGCGTCGATCCGGCGCGCGTCGTGATCACCGGCACCGTGGACGACGCGACGCTCGCGGCGCTCTACGCCGGCGCAGAGTGTCTGCTGCATGCGGCCTGGCTCGAGGGCTTCGGGCTGACCGCGCTCGAGTCACTCGCGGCCGGCACGCCGGTGGTCGGCTACCGGGCCGGAGCGGTGGCGGAGGTGGTCGGCGACGCTGGCCTGCTCGTCGACGAGCGCGACGGCGCGGCCCTGGGCGAGGCGCTCACCGCGTTCCTCCACGAGCCGTCGCTCCAGGCCGAGCTGCGCGCGCGAACCAAGCCGCGGGCCGCTCGGTTCAGCTGGGACCGTGCCGCCGACGACACGCTCGCGATCTACCGAAGTCTTACCTGACTCTTAGCCTCCGGCGCTACCATTTGCGGTGAGCCCGCATCGCGGGCTCGCAGCACGTTCGGGGGAGATCGCGTGGCACGTCGCATCCCACTGCCGCGGCTGACCCAGCGCCAGCGCCAGGCCCGCTGGCAGCGCGAGCGCCGCCAGCAGGCGATCATCATCGTCGTCTTCACGGTGCTGCTCTGCAGCGCCGTCGGGCTGATGATCTGGGCGGGCACGAACCGGTACTACGACGCCAACCTCCGGCCGGCCGCGTTGATCGACGGGCATCAGCTGCCGTACCGGCTCTACTACCACGAGCGCGACTACGAGCTCGTGAAGTTCTATCAGGACAGCGGCGTCCCGATCGGCTCCGAGAACGACCCGCAGCTTGCGACGCAGAAGGCCGACTACAACGGGATCGCGGTGAACTCGCTCGTCGAGCAGGCCCTGCTCGATTCCGTGGCCCACGACGAGGGCTACACGATCTCCGCCGCGGACCTGCAGGCGAAATACGCGGAATCGTTCGGCCAGTTCAACTCACGGCACATCCTGGTCGCGATCGACTCGACCGCGACCGATCAGGCCGCCGCCAGCGCCGCGGCGCTCGCGAAAGCCCAGGACTTCGCGAAGCAGCTCCGCGCCGATCCGAACAACCAGGATCTCTGGAACACCCTCGCCAAGCAGTCCGACGACACCGGGTCGAAGGACGCCGGCGGGGAGGTCGGCTGGGCCGGCGCCGGGCAGCTCGTCGCGGAGTACGACACCGCCGCGCGGAAGCTCGCGATCGGCGAGATCTCCGACCCGGTGAAGTCGAGCTTCGGCTACCACGTGATCCAGGTGAAGGAGCGCCGCACCGCGGACGCCAACCCGGTGGTCCAGCGCTGGCTCGGCAGCGGGTTCGGGATGGACGAGATCCTCCTGCACACGAAGTACGACATGCTGCGCGAGCACTTCACCGCCGAAGCCCAAGCCCAGTCGGTCACGTCGCCCACCGAGCAGATCCACCTGCTGCACATCCTCATCAGCCTGCCGTCCCCGACGAGCCAGGTGCCGACCGACTTCACCGACGCGTTGAAGAAGATCGGCGACGCGAAGGCCGCGCTCGACAGCGGGACGGACTTCGCGGCGGTCGCGAAGCAGTACAGCGAGAACACCACCGAGGCGGCGAACGGCGGCGACGCGGGTTGGTTCGCCCGCGGCCAGCTCGACAGCGTCACGAAGGAGAACGAGCTCTTCGCCCTCCCGGTCGGGCAGGTGAGCCGCGAGTTCGCGAACACCGGCCAGGCGGAGTTCTACAAGGTCGCCGAGAAAGATCCGGCGAAGGCCCTCACCGACGACCAGAAGACGAAGATCCACGACAGCGCCTACGCGTACTGGTTCGACAAGCAGCGCCGCGTGCACGGCGTCCAAAAGCTCGTGCCGGGCTATGAGTTCCAGCCCTAGCGACCTCCTGCGCGCGGTCCTCGAGCGCTGGCCGGGCGGTGTCGACATCGTTCCCGCGTCCGCGCTCGACCGGTACTCCTTCGCCACGACCCGCGCCGTCGCGGTCGCGCTCGATGTGCCGCCCGATCGCGCGCTGCTCCTGCGGCATTACCCGGCCGAGATCCTCGACGCGACCACGCCCGCCGACGGCTTCCTCATCCTTCCGCCGCGCGATCCGTACGCGGACCTCGCGTCGCTCGGCGCGGTGAGCCGCATCGCCGCGCGCCTGCGCGCGCCGGGCGGCTGCCCGTGGGACCGGGAGCAGACCCATGCGAGCCTGCGGCCGCATCTGCTCGAGGAGGCC
>DASUSA010000102.1:0-7365 GCA_036375335.1 Candidatus Limnocylindria bacterium | reverse complement strand
AGCCCCTTGAACGGCTGCTCGGCCGCGACGCGCTTGCGGATGCTCGCGAGCACGGGCATCTCGCGCCCGGCCCACTCGACGCGGCGAGAGCCGGCATCGGCGAGCGAGCGGTCGGCCACGTCGGACTGTGACTTGGTGGCGATGGTCATGGAGTTCTCCCGAACAGATTCTTTGCGAGCCGGTCCCACACCGCGCGACGGACCGCGGGCCCCTCGATGAACGGGCCGTGGACGTCGTACCCGAGCCGGCGGTAGACGCTGATGGCGGGCAGGTTGTCCTGCCGAACGTTGAGGACGACGTCGCGATGATTCTCGAGCGCGGCCTCGGTGACGGCCGACGTGACGGACGTCGCCATGCCGCGATTGCGGTAGGCGAGCCGGGTGAGCACGTTGCCGACGGCCGCCATGCCCGCCCCGAACGACCGGACGTGCGTGCCGGCGGCGGCGACCAGCTGGCGACCGGAGTAGATGCCGAAGTACAGCTCGCGCGCGAGCCGCGCCGGCGTGAAGTAGGAGCGCGAGGCGTGCCCGTACAGGTCGATCACGTCGTCGAGCTCCTCGACGGTAAGGCGCGTGATCGCGTGGGTGACGCGCGGCTGGAAGCGGTCGGCGTTCACCTTCATGCGATTCATGATGTCGATCCGCTCGAAGCGGTAGCTCGCCTCGATCGGCAGCCGGCCGTTCGGCGGCGTCGCGAGGATGAGCCGCGGCTCGGTCATCCCGCTCCGGAACAGCTCGGCGAGGGCCTGCGACTCCCCCATCGCGAAGCACGGCCGGAACGGGAGCACCTCGACGAGCAGCGAGGCCGCCACGATCTCGTCACCCCGGCGGGCGACCCACCAGCGCGATTGGTCGACGTTCTCCGGGTCGAGGTCAGCGAGCGCGTACGCCGCGAGGAACCGGTCGCGCTCGAAGAACGCGCGCACGTCGTCGGCCGATGCATGGGGGTCCAGGTCGATCTCGGGTATGAGCGGGGCCGCGGTCATCACGTCCTCCAGTTCTGAGGGTTACGACCTAGCGGGGCTCCGCCGGTTGTGCTGTGGCACCCAGTCTACCGCGAGCGTTGGACCTGGACCAGCATCGCGGCGCAGCGCGCAGCGGAAATGGGCAGCGCCAGGATCCGAAGCGCGCGGAACGGCGCCGGCGCGACCGCGGCGGCGAGCACGGCCATCTGCGCGACGCCGGTGATGCGGTCCCAACGCACACTGTCTCGATCAAGCGGCCGCCCGCTGACTGCCACCGCCGCGTAGCGCAGCAGTGGCGCGATGAGCAGTGCCGGCGAGCCACCGGCCCGCGTCGCAGCGACGGACGCGCCGAGCGTGAGGATCGAATCGGCTTCGAGGTCGAAGCGCGCGCCGAAGGGCGTGGGACCTGCGCGACGGGCGAGGGGTCCGTCGATCCAGTCGGTCACGATGCCGACGAGCAGAACGACGAGGCTCGGCCGAACGACGAGGATCGCGCCGGAGAGTCCACGGAGCGTGGTGAGCAGGTCGGCCGCGAGCCGGAGCTTCAATGCCATCGCGCCGCCAACTCGCGGAGGGCCGCGGTCGCGCCAGCGAGGGGAGGCAGGTGACCGAACAAGATCGTGTCGACGTCCAGTCGCGCCAGCGTGTTGACCGACCGCCGGGCGGAGCCGAGGTCCTCGCTCCAGTATCGATTGGGCCGCTGGAGCGAGCCGCCGGCGTCGCGCCACAATGCGTCCCCACTGAACAACAGCCCGTCGCGCTCCGCGTACAGACAGACGCTGCCGGGGGTGTGCCCCGGCGCGTGCACGACACGGAGTCCACCGAGGATCGGGAGCACTTGTCCGTCGATCAGGTCGATCGTCGAGTGCTGCCGCCGAAGCGCGAGGCGGCGCGCGATGGTGCCCGCATTCAGATGGAGCGTGCGGTCACGATCAGCAGGGTGCATGAGGATCGGCGCGCCGGCCGCCCCGCCGACGTGATCGGGATGACCGTGGGTCACGATGAATCGCGCGATGTCCTCGGGTGACCGGCCCAGGGCTTTGATCGCCGCGTGCAGGCGGGGCAGCGAGCCGCGCATACCCGCGTCGATGATGGTGATCTCGTCCTCGAGGATCGCGTAGGCGGTCGCGCCGATCAGCGGGACCGCGTGGACCGCCGGCGTGACGCTAGAACTCGATGAGGGTTGCGATGTCGTAGCCCTGCAGCCGATCGCGGCCGCGGAGCGCCTTCAGTTCGATGAGGAAGGCGAGCGCGACGATCTCGCCTTTGAGCTGGTTGACCAGCTCGATCGTGCCTGCCACCGTGCCGCCGGTCGCGAGCAGGTCATCGACGATCAGCACACGAGCACCCGGCTTCATGGCGTCCTTGTGCATCTCGAGCGTCGCCGAGCCGTACTCGAGGTCGTACTCGACGCTCACGACGTCCGCGGGCAGCTTGCCGAGCTTGCGCACCGGGACAAAGCCGACGCCGAGGGCGTACGCGATCGGCGCGCCGAAGATGAAGCCGCGCGACTCCATACCGACGACGACATCGATGGGTTTGCCCTTCACCTTGGCGAGCAGCCCGTCGATGGCGCTCTTGAACGAGTCGCCGTCCTTGAGCATTGTCGTGATGTCCTTGAACAGGATCCCCGGTTTCGGGAAGTCCGGGATGTCGCGGATGCGCTCGCCGAGCTCCTTCGGTGCGATGACTGCCACGGGCGAAGACTAGCGGAAGGGCGCTACAGCTCGAGCCGCGGGTAGTAGTTCTCCGCGCCCTCGCGCTTGACGTCGTCGAGCCAGGTCGTGCCGTAGATCGCAGGGTGATCGGGACCGGCGATGGCCCATGCGTCGCGGCGGTAGGTCCAGCTCGCCGGATGCAGCCGCTGCGCCTCCTTGAAGTGCTCGGTCGCGAGCGTGGCCTCGCCGGCGGCGTGCAACTGCTGCGCGAGCGCGAAGTGCGCGGCCGCGGTCGCCTCGGCGAGGGGCCGCGGGCGACTCCGGCGCACGACCTCGTCCGGCGAGAGCGCGTAGCGGCTCGCGGCGCCGCGGTCGATCCAGTCGCGGAGCGCCGCGACATAGCGATCGGCCTCGACATTCAATCTGCGGGTCAGCTCGATCGCTTCGCGCTGGAGCGACGTCGCGTTGGCCGGTACGACGCGGTCCTTGAACGCCGGCTGCCGGGGGTATGCGGTCTCGGGCGGTCGCACGATCGTCCCGTGCTCGTCGACCCAGATGCCTGTGGGCACGTTGATCACGCCGAGGGCCGCGAGGACATGCGCTTCATCGACGAGCGAGGGATGGGTCGGCTGGGCCTTCTCGATCCAGGGCCGCGCGGCGGAGCTGCCGCGAGCCTCGAGCGCGACGGTCACGATCTCAAGGCGCGGGTAGAGCTCCGTCCGCAATTCCTGCCACACGGGCAGGTCCAAGCGGCAGCCTCACCACGAGGCCCAGGCGACGATGAGTGCCTTGCGGCCGCGCAGCGATGCGAAGTGGAATGGCCGGCCGGCTAGGTCGGGCAAGGTGATGTCGGGCAGGGTCGCGGTCTCGAGCGTCTGGCCGCCGGACTCCGGGCCGAGCGCCCACAGTCCGGCGCGCGGCTCGTCGACAAGCGGGATCCCGAGCGCCCGCGCGACGTCCGCGAGGTCCATGCGATCCTGCGAAACGGTCGCGAACGGAACGCACCGCTCGTCGCGGCAGAGGCCCTCGGGCTTCAGCGTCCAGCCGGCTACCTGCTCAAGTTCGGCCGCCGAGACGCGCGGCGCGCGGAAGATCACGCGATCTCCACGACGTGGGTGTCCTTGAACATTTCCTGCACCAGGTAGCCCTGTTCGGGGTCGTGGCTGACGATCGTGATGTTCGTGTTGGTCGCGGGCACGCGGATGAGCTTCGGCAATACGCCCATGAAGGAGCTCACCACGATGCGCGTGACGCCGCCATGTCCGACGATGCAGATCGTCTTGCCGGGGCTCTCGGCAACGAGGCGGTCGATGACGCGCAGCGACCGCGTCAGGACCTCATCGAGCGACTCACCTCCGGGCCACTGGCGCCAGCCATCGTCGCCGGTCGCCCCGGGCAGGCCGCGCAGCTCGTCGACCGGCTTGCCGGCGGCGATGCCAACGTCGATCTCCTTGAGGTCGTCTGAGGCCTCGACCGGGATGCCTCGGCCCGCCGCGATCTCCGACGCCGTGTCCTTCGTCCGCGACAGCGGGCTCGTCACGATGCGGTCGAAGCGCACGGGCCGCAGCGCCTTCGCGACGACCTTGGCCTGTTCGCGGCCCTTCGCGGTCAGCGGGCTGTCGGTCTGCCCGGCGAAGACGCCCGCCGCGTTGGCCTCGCTCTCGCCGTGCCGCACGAGGTACAGCGTCGTGGGCGTGCTCACACCCCGAGCTCCTCGCCGAGCTCGGTCCAGGTCGCGACGCGGGTGATGTTCGGGTGGCGAAGCTCGCGATTCCAGCTGTGGTCGAACAGCCACACCCTGATCCCGGCCTCCGCGAGTGACCTCGCGATAAGCACGTCGTCCTCACAGAACGCATCGAGCTCGAGCTCCGTCGCGAGCCGGACCTTGTATTTCGCCGAGCTCGTCGCGTCGTAGCGGCCCGGCGGTACGCCCGGATCGAAGTCGCCGTGCGGCTTGAGGTGCACGGCACGCGCATGCTGGATGAGCCCCTTCTCGCGCAGCCAGGTCTCGGTGACGAAACGGCGTCGCTCCGCCCGCGCGGTGATGAAGTAGATCTCGTGCCCCGCCGCGGCGATGCGCTCGATGATCGCCGGCGAATCTTCGTACGGCTCGAGCTCGCTGAAGAACTTCCCGTCGTAGAGGGCGATGCGGAAGCGGTCCTTCTCCTCGCCGCTGACGTCTTCGATGGCCGCAAGCGTCTGCCAGCCGAGATCCTCGTCCGGCAGCTCGAGCCGGTACCGTTCCGCGAACGCGCGCAGGTACGGCACCGCGCACTCAGCGACGACGTCGTCGAGATCGATCCCGATCCTCACCGGCGCGCGACCGCCTCGATCGAGATGAGGAAACCGCGCGGCAGGGCAGCGACCACCGGTGCCGATCGCGCTGGCGCCGGCGCTACGAAGTGCCGCGCATAGATCTCGTTCACGGTCCCGAAGTGCTCTGCGTTGGTGAGCCAGATCGTCGTTTTGACCACGTCGGCCATCCCAAGCCCGGCCGCCGCGAGGACCGCTGCAACATTCAGCAGGGCCTGTTCGGCCTGCGCCTCGATCCCGTCGGCGATCGTGCCGCTCGCGGGATCGATCCCGACCTGGCCGGATACGAAGACCAGGTCGCCGGATGCAATGCCCTGGCTGTACGGCCCGACGGCCTTCGGGGCACGGTCGGTCGCGATCGGCTCCTTCTTCATGCCGCCAATCCCTCCAACACCCGAGTCAGCGCGTCGCGCCAGTCGCCGCGCGCATCGACGATCGAGGCGCGCACCTGCCGCTGCCCGTGCTGGGCCTTGGGGAACACGGACAGGATCATCGTTCGCTGGGCATCGCCGAGGTCGCGGCCCATCACGATGCGGAGCTCGGCGCCGCGCACGCGGACCTCGGTGGCGCCGGCCTTCGCGGCACGCAGCTTCACCTCGACGCCATACAGCAGGTTCCGCATCGGCTCCGGCGGCGCGCCGTAGCGGTCCTGCAGCTCGCCGCGCAACGCCACCAGTTCGTCGAGCTCGCGGAGCTCGGCGATGCGCCGGTACATCTCGAGCTTGCGCGCCCGCGCCGGGATGTACTCGTCCGGGATCGCGGTCGAGAGCGCGAGATCGACGACCACGTCGGACGCCGCCGGCGCGAGCGGCCGGAGGCCGCGCTGCTCGTTCACGGCCTCCTCAAGGAGCTGCGCGTAGAGCTCGAAGCCGACCGCGGCGACGTGTCCGTGCTGCTCGGCGCCGAGGATGTTGCCGGCCCCGCGGATCTCGAGATCGTGCATCGCGATCTTGAATCCAGCGCCGAGCTCGCTCGCCTCGAACACAGCCTGCAAGCGCATGCGGGCCTGCTCGGTGAGGCTGGCCTCCTTGGTGTAGAGAAGGTAGGCGTAGGCCTTCTCGGCGCTGCGGCCGACGCGGCCGCGGAGCTGGTAGAGCTGCGCGAGGCCGAGGGTGCCGGCGCGGTCGATGATGATGGTGTTCACGTTCGGGATGTCGAGCCCGGACTCGATGATCGTCGTGCACACGAGCACGTCGTGGTCCTGGTCCGCGAAGTCCACCATCACGCGCTCGAGCTTCCGTTCGTCCATCTGGCCGTGGCCGATGATGAACTTCGCCGTCGGCACGAGCTGCCGCAGCCGCTCGGTCTCCTGCTCGATGCCGATGATGCGGTTGTGCACGTAGTAGATCTGGCCGCCGCGGTCGAGCTCGCGCACGATCGCCTCGCGGATGACGTCGTCGCTCCGCTCCACGACGTGCGTCTCGATCGGCTGCCGGTCCTCGGGCGGCGTCTCGATGACGCTGATGTCGCGCACGCCCGACAGAGCCATGTGGAGCGTGCGCGGGATCGGCGTCGCAGTCATCGAGAGGACGTCGACCTCGGTGCGCATCGCCTTGAGCCGCTCCTTGTGCCGCACGCCGAAGCGATGCTCCTCGTCGATCACAACCAGGCCAAGGTCGCGGAAGCCGACATCCTTCTGCAGAACGCGATGCGTGCCGACGACGATGTCGACGTCGCCGGTCTTGATGCGCTCGACAGTCTCCTTCTGCTCGGCCGGGAGTCGGAACCGCGAGAGCATCTCGATCTTCACCGGGAACGTCGCAAGGCGCTCGCTGAAGGTCTCGTAGTGCTGCTGCGCCAACACGGTCGTCGGGACGAGGACCGCGACCTGCTTGCCGTCCATGACCGACTTGAACGCGGCGCGCAACGCCACCTCGGTCTTGCCGTACCCGACGTCACCCACGATGAGGCGGTCCATCGGACGCCCGCGCTCCATGTCCTTCTTCGTCTCCTCGATCGCGAGCAGCTGATCGGGCGTCTCGGTGAACGGGAAGGCGTTCTCCATCTCGATCTGCCAGGGCGTGTCCTTCCCAAACGCGTGACCGGGCGTCGCTTCGCGCGCGGCGTAGAGCCGGAGGAGCTCCTTCGCGATCTCGGCAGCGGCACGCTTCGCACGGCCCTTCGTCTTCAGCCAGTCGCGCCCCCCCATGACCGAGAGCGCCGGCGCCTGGCCGCCAACGTATCGGGTGATCTTGTCGATGCGATCGGTCGGCAGCCACCGCGTGCCGTCGGCGAACGTGAGGATGAGGTACTCGCGCTCGACCCCGATGACCTGCTTCGTCTCGAACCCTTCGAACCGAGCGATGCCCGAGTCCTCGTGCACGACGTGGTCGCCGGGCTTGAGATCCTGAAGGAACGAGCCCACCGCGACACGCCGGCGGCGCCGCTCGGGGTGCCGCGGCTTGCGGAACCCGAAGACCTCGGCGTCGG
>DASUSA010000101.1:0-28884 GCA_036375335.1 Candidatus Limnocylindria bacterium | reverse complement strand
CGTGCCCGCGAGCACCGGACCATACATGTGCGCGGGTGATGCTAGCGCGGCATTATGAACGGATGCGCCTTCACTTTCTCGGTGCCGCGCGCACGGTCACCGGCTCGCAATACCTTCTGGAGACCGATCAGGCGCGCGTGGTCATCGACTGCGGCATGTTTCAGGGCAGTCCGCACGACGTGCTTCGAAACCGCGTGGCGTTCGCGTATGACCCGAAGGCGATCGACGCGGTGCTCCTCACGCACGCGCATCTCGACCACTGCGGCCTGATCCCGCACGTCAGCGCGCTCGGGTTCCACGGCCCGGTCTACGCCACACGCGGGACGGTCGAACTCACGCGGCTCGTACTACTCGACTCGGCGAAGCTCCAAGAGGAGTTCGCGGCGAAGCATCAGCGGTTCGCCCGCAAGTACCCCGACCGTGCGTTGATCGAGGACAAAGCCGCCGCGGCCGACCTCGCGGCCGCGACCAACGAGGACGCCGAGGTTGCCACGCGCAATGCTGCACCTGAAGCACTCACGTACCTGCGTCAACCGTTGTACACGACGCCGGACGCGACGGCCGCTCTCGATCGGTTCAAGGGCATCGAGTACGGCGCCGAGCTGGAGATCGCGCCGGGCGTCACGGCCACGTACCTCGACGCCGGGCACATTCTCGGCTCCGCGATAATCCGCGTCCGCGCTCGAGATAACTCGGGCGACCGGACCATCGTGTTCAGCGGCGACATCGGGCGCCCGAACACTCCGATCATCCGCGACCCGACGCCGGTGCGTGACGGCGACTACCTGCTCGTCGAGTCGACCTACGGAGGGCGGACGCACGAGCCGGAAGAAGAAGCGATCCGCCTGCTCGGCGAGGCGGTGAGCGCGACGAACGGCGCGAAGGGCGTGCTGCTCATGCCCTCGTTCGCCATTGGCCGCACCCAGGAGATCGTCTACGAGCTCGACCGGCTGCTGGACGCGGGCACGACGCCGCACGTGCCTCTGTATCTCGACTCGCCGATGGCCGGCAGCGCGACCGACATCTACCGCAAGTACGCGGAATACTTCGACGACGACGCGAAGGCGATCCTCGCGAAGTCTGAGGCGCCGCTCGACTACCCCGGTGCCGTGATGGTGAAGGACGCGAACGCGTCCACGGCGCTCGATACGGACGGCGTGCGTCCGTACATGGTCGTGGCATCGAATGGGATGATCACCGGCGGCCGGATCGTGCAGCACGTCAAGTCGCTCATTGGCGACGCGGCGATGACGCTGCTGTTCGTCGGCTATCAGGGTGAGGGAACACTCGGCGCGCAGCTGCAGCAGGGCGCGAAGCAGGTCCGGATCGACGGGCAGGATCTGGCGGTCGCGTGCCAGGTCCGCTCCATCAGTGGCTTCTCGGCGCACGCCGACGAGCCCGAGCTCCTCGCCTGGCTGCGGAACTTCAGTGTGGCCCCGAAGCTCACGTTCATCGTGCATGGCGACCCGGCGGCCCAGGCCGCGTTCGAGCCCAAGGTGAAGGAGCTCGGCTTCGCGACGAAGGTGCCGGAGTGGCGCGAGACCGTGGAGCTCACCTGACCCCGAGGCCGGTCAAGGGCGTGTGCTTCGACTTCGGCGACACGCTCTTCCACAGCCCCGACGGGGCGGCCGTCATGGCGGAGGCCGGCGTCGCGCCGCAGGTCGCGCGCGAGCTCTGGGACAAGATCTGGCGCGACTCGAAGACTCCCGCGGCGCTCGCGGTGCAGCGCGACCTCTCGCCGGAGGCTCACCGGGCCGGCTGGACGGCGCTATTCGAGCAGGCGGAGGTCCATAAGCCCGGGCTCTCGAAGCTGCTCTACGAGCGGGTCATGGATCACCAGAGGTGGCTGCCCTACCCCGACGCCGAGCCGGTCCTGCGCGCATTACGGCAGCGCGGCTTGCGGATCGGCGTCGTGAGCAATGTCGCCGAGGATCTCCGGCCGGTGTTCGTCGCGCGCGGCTGGGGCGATCTGGTCGACGGCTACACCCACTCGTACGAGCACCGGATCGAAAAGCCGGATGTGCGCATCTTCCTCGCGGCGTGCAAGGCGATGGGCACCACACCGAGCGAGACGCTGGTCGTGGGCGATCACCCCGTGGACGGCGGCGCGGTCGCGGCCGGGTGCATCGCGCTGCTGCTGCCGCGCGTCGAGCCGGGCCAGGAGCGCGGACTCGAACGGGTGCTCGGACTGGTCGGCGCCTAGGTCACCGGCCGTCGCGCGAGCGCCGCCTCCAGCAACACCGCGTCGCCGCGACGATCGCCGACCTCGAGCTTCGCGCGGATCCGGGTGATGTGCACGCGCAGCGTCTCGGGGGAGAGGTCCAGGGCCTTCGCGAGCTCGACACGCTCGACGTGCTTCCCCGCGGTCTGCAGCTTCTCGATCTCGTGGAGCACGCCGATCTCCCGCCAGGTGAGCCCGATCGCGCGGAGGTAATAGGTCGCCTCGTCGAGCGCCGACGCGGCCACTGCGGAGGCCGGATCGGTCTTCGCGCGTCGCACCGCCGCGTCGCCGCGGGCTTTGAGGACGCGCGCGAGCGTCTGCGCTTCGGGATCCGTCTCGGTCGCGCGGCCGAGCCAGGACGCGACATCGGGCAGGTAGTACGCGAAGCCCTCACCGCCGCGCACGGCGATGTCCCGCACGAGCTGCACGGCACGGGCATTGCCGCCGCCGCGCACGAGCGACTCCCGGTTGAACGCGGCGTGGACCGCGGCCCCGAGTGACCAGTGGCCCATCCCTCGCGACTCGAACTCCTTCCCAACCTCGTCGAGCATGCGGACGGCGGCCCGCGGATCGCCGCGCTTTCCCTTCACGATGCCCCGCACGAAGTCGCGGAAGTGCTCGTCGGCCGGGAAGCCCTTGGGCGCGCGGGACAGGATCCGCTCAGCGACCTCGGCCTCGCCGCGAAGGAGCGCGATGTGGGCGAGATCCTCGGGAGCGCCGGCCCCGCTCTGCCGGCCGAGGCGGTCGCCAGTGGCGATCTCGCCGCGCTCCATCCGTGCCCGCGCAAGGCAGAGCAGCGTGTAGCGCCACGCCGACGTGCCGTAGGACCGAAGGGCCTCTTCGGCGCGCGTGAATTCGTCGACCGCGGGGTCGTTCTTGCCGGCATACCAGTGGGCGAACCCATTCGTGTACGTCGCCCAACCGGCCTCCCACGGATCGCCAAGCTTCGCGGCATGTCGCGACGTCGCCTCGGCGGCGGTCGCCGCGCCGACGTAGTCGCCGGTGTGCGCGAGGAGATGCGCGAGCTGACGCTGGACCCGCGCGATGACCAAGTCCTTGGACCGGCCGCGCGGCGCGGCGGCGAGCGCGTCCTCGGCCCATCGGGCATCGGTGAGCGCGGCGGTGATCTCATTCGCCGCGGTGCGGTTGATCGATTTCGCGAGCTGCAGCTCCGCGAGCATGAGCGGATCGGCCGCGGCCTGGCGCTCGGCCTGTTTCATCAGGCGAGCAACCTCGTCGCCTCGCACGAGGTAGTAGGCGAGATGCGCGAGGTCGACCGCGATCCGCGCCGAGAGCAGCGGATCCTTCGTCTGCGCGTGGAGTGCGGTGAGCTCGGACCAGGCGACGTCGAACGACTCGACATACGTCAGGCAGCGGGCACGAAGGATCCGCCGTTCGAGGGTCTGCTTTCCGACGGACAGCGTCGGCAGGAGACGCTCGGCTTCGGCGCGGGAGAGCGGCGCGAGAGCTTGCTCGCGGACGGTCGCCATGCCTAAGTAGTACGCCAGGACTACGACTTAGGTTCTGGCGCCTCCTCTGCGCCGATGTGCAAGAGTCCGACGATCGCGCCCGACGCGTCGCGCAGCGGTTGGAAGATGAGGTTCACTCGGCTGTCGCGCACTGAGCCGTCGTCGTGGGTCCAGCGGACGGAGGCCGGGACACCGCTCGACCATGGCCGACCCGTCCGATAGGCCTCATCGAGCGCGGAACCGAATGCCGAGTCGAGGTCGGGATAGATCTCGCGGACGGTCCGGCCGACGAGCGTGTCAGCAGCGCGGCCGGCGACCTCCGCGGCGATGCGGTTCACGAAGGTGTAGCGATGGTCCGGACCCTGGCTCACCGCGACCATGAACGGCGCGCTCTCGTATGCCCGCGCCTCCTCCTCCAGCGAGCGCGGCGCACCGAGCGCACCCAGCTCGGAGGGACGTGGCGTGCGCCGGGCGACTGCGAGCCCGAACCCTGCCTCCGACAGCGCGAGGGCGATGAGCGCGCTCCGGCTCGCCACGTCCAGGCGTTCGTAGACGCGCGTGAGCATCGCCTCGACCGCCCGTTCGCTGATCGAGAGCGCGCCGGCGATCTGCTTGTTGGCGAACCCACGCGCGACGAGCTGGACCACCTCGAGCTGCCGCTCGGTCAGCCCAGGGCGCTTCTCCGCCGCCACCATCCGAGCGCTCCCTCGCCAGACCCACGTACGGCAAGCCGTATCTGGCCACCACACGCTACTCGCCGTTCCATGTGCACGGGCGACACGACCAAGGCGGGGAGACTGAAGTGAAGTCGGTGCTCGTGATCGAGGACGATCGAGCCATCGCCGAACTGATCCAAATGATGCTCGAGGACTCATATTCCGTCACGATCCTCGACTCCCCAAACCGCATGCCGGATGGTCCTGGACCCTCGCTTGTGATCACCGATCTGCTCGCCGAGAGGGGCTACGACAGTGCGGCGGCCATCCGGACGGTCCGCGACGCACGCGCTCGCACGGGCGCGCCGGTGCTCGTGCTCACCGCGCACGGTGCGGCGAAGGCTGACTGCGAGCTGGCGGCGGTGGCGAATGAAGTGCTGATCAAGCCGTTCGAGATGGAGGAGTTGCTCGCGGCGGTGGAGCGCCTGACGGTCTAGCGCGGGGGGAAGTGCGGCTGCAGCTCCGCGACGTGCTCGTGCGAGTGGCGCGAGTGGTACGCAGCGATCCAGCCTGCGGTCAGCGGGCCGCGCTCGGAATGGACACCGATCCGGTCGCGTGCGCCAGGGCGCTGGAGCGTCTGCACGATCGCGGTGTGCGCGGCTTGCAGGCGCTTCGACAGGGCCATGGCGTCGGCCGCGTTGTTCTTGCGCTCGGCATGGACCGCGTCTTGGTCGACGTTCGGCAGCGCCGGCCGGTCCTCGGCGACGCAGCGGCGGACCCGCTCCGCGTACACCTCGGCCATGTCGGTGATGTGGCCGATGACCTCCTTGGCAGTCCAGTCGCCGATCTTGACGGCGCGCAGCCGATCATCGGGGGTGCGCCGGACGAGCGCCGAGATCGTGGCCGCATCGTCAGCCAGCGTGAACGCGGCGTCTTCGTCATAGCGAAGGTCGTCGGTCTTCATGAGCGCATTCTCGCGCGCCCCTGCCGAACGCGCTTCTCGACCGGAAGCCCGGCGCGATCGCCAGCGACGCGGATGAGAACGATCGCCCAGGTGCGGAACGGCCGCCAGCCCTCCGCGATCGCCTCGAGCCTCGTCATGTCGACCGGCGTGCCGTTCGCGTAGAAGTGACCGACGTAGGACAGCAGCATCGGCTCGTTCCGGGGAAGGAGATCGGTAAGACCGGTAGCGCGCACGAGCACGAGGTCCGCGTAGAACGGGCCGATCCCGGGCAGCGTCTCGAGCTCGGCCCGGGCCACATCCGGCGCGACCGCGGCGAGGTGTGCCGCATCGAGCAGCCCGTCCAGGGCGGCCCGCGCGACGGCGCGCAGCCGGGTCATGCGCGTCGCATCGATCCCTGGGAATGACCGCAACGACGCCAGCTTCTCGGGAAGCGGGAACGCAGCGAGCTCCTCGTCGGCGAGGGTGAACACCCTGCCCTGCGCCGACGCAAGCTTCGTTCGGAGCGCCGCGGCGTACGCGCGCGGCTTCCGGGCCGAGATGATCGACCACGCGGCCGCCTCGTACGGCGAGTGGAACAGCACCGGGCGCAGTCCCGGATGCGCTTGCTGCAGTCCGCCGATCACCGGATCACGCGTCCCCACGACCAGCCAGTCGCGACCCGGGTGATCGAGAGAGAGGATCCGCCGCACCTGGCGCTCGATCGGTGCGCCGCGCGCGCCATCGACGGTCGCCTCGATCGTCCCGCCCCGTTGCTGCAGGACGACGCCGGCGTGCTCGCGGTAGCCATCGACGACGAACGCGAGCCGCATGCGATCTCCGTCCGGTTTCGGGCGACCCGTGTGCGGCCCGAATCCGAACGACGCCGCGGCATCGAGCGAGAACGCGGCGTCCGGCTCGATGACGAACCGGTACGGGCTCACTCTTCGCCGGCCTCGAGCGACGCGAGCCGGTCGGCTTCGTCGGCTTGCATGAGCGCCTCGACGAGATCGTCGAGCTCCCCATCCATGCGGCGCGGCAGGTTCGAGAGGTTGTGGCCGAGCCGCTTGTCGGTGAGCCGGTCCTGCGGGAAGTTGTACGTGCGCATCTTCTCGGAGCGCTCGCCGCGACCGATCTGGGAATTGCGCAGCGCGCCGGCCTTGGCGTCCTTCTCCTCCTGCGCTCGCGCGAAGAGCCGAGCGCGCAGGACCGTCATCGCCTTGGCCTTGTTCTTCATCTGCGACCGCTCGTCCTGCTGGATCACGACCTCCCCCGTCGGCAGGTGCGTGATCCGGACCGCTGAGTCCGTGGTGTTCACCCCCTGGCCGCCCTTGCCGCCGGCGCGGTACACGTCGATCTTCAGGTCGTCGTCGTTGATCTGGATGTCGACCTCCTCGGCCTCGGGCAGCACCGCGACGGTCGCGGTGGACGTGTGGATCCGGCCCTGGGCCTCGGTGGCGGGAACCCGCTGGACCCGATGCACGCCGGACTCGAACTTCAGCCGGCTGTACGCGCCCTGCCCGGCGATGCGGAAAATGACTTCCTTGTAGCCGCCCTTCTCGGAACGGCTCGCTGACAGCTCCTCGGCCTTCCAGCGATGACGCTCGGCGTAGCGGAGGTACATCTTGTAGAGCTCGCCCGCGAACAGCGCGGCCTCTTCCCCGCCCTCGCCCGCGCGGATCTCGACGATGACGTTCTTATCGTCGAGCGGATCGCGCGGGATGAGCTGAGTCCGGAGCTTGTCGGTCAGCCGATCGACCTCGAGGGCCGCGGTGCCCTCCTCTTCGTGCGCGAGGTCGCGCAGGTCCGCGTCGTCACCCTCCTGCAGCTCGCGGGCGTCGGCGACACGCTTCTCGGCATCGCGCAACCTCGCGATCGTGTCGACGATTGCCTCGAGCGACGCGTACTCCTGACCGACGGTGCGCAGCTTGTCGCGGTCGCCCGTGACGCTCGGATCGCTCATGGCCTCACCGAGCTCGCGGTGGCGAGACTCGATCTGGGCGAGGCGGCCCCGCAGCTTCGGGGAGAGCTCGGTCATGCCGCCGCGTCCCCCGCGAGCGCTTCCTCGAGGGACGCAATGGCCACCTCGATCATCGGCGTGTCGGGGCGCCGGGTCGTGATCGCCTGCAGCAGCAGACCGGGCGCCACGGCGAGCCGCATGAGGGCATTGTCCTCGTGCCCGGCCCCAAGTCGCAGCACCTCGTAGGAGATGGACGCGACTGGGATCACGAGCACGAGCCGCACGAGCAGATCGACGATCAGGTTCACGCGCGGCACGAAGGCGAAGACGGCGATCGCGATGACCACGACCAACAGCAAGAACGCGGTCCCACACCGCGGATGCGCGGTCGGGTAGGGAGCCACGTGCGCGGCATCGAGCGGATCGCCGTGCTCGAATGCGTGGATGGTCATGTGCTCAGCACCGTGATACGCGAACACCCGCCGGATGTCCGGCACGAACGAGATCGCCACGAGGTAGCCGAGCAGGAGCGCAAGCCGAAGCAGCCCCTCCGCGATGTTCAGCCACAGCGGCGAAGGGATCGCCGAGCGCAGCAGACCGGTCGCGAGGTAGGGGACGCCGATGAACAGGAGAAGCGCGACGATGAGTCCGACCGCCATGAACGCCGAGCTGCCGCCGGTCCGGAGCTGCTGCTCCTCAGCGGCGAGCTGCACGTCGGCCGAGCGCATCAGCATCCGCATTCCGTAGCTGAGCGACTCCCAGAGGACGAACACACCGCGGACGAAGGGCGCCCGCGCGACTGTTGAGGTGAGGAGCGGCGAATCGAGGGCCTCGCGGTAGCGGTAGATGCCGCCATCCGGCTTCCGGCAGGCGAGCGCGATTGTGCGGCGGCCACGGATCATGACGCCCTCGATGACCGCCTGGCCGCCATAGTTCGCAGGCCGCGCGCTCATGCGCGCGCCGTCGCGCGCCGCGGCACGGTGTGGCACGTCCGGCAGCGCGCCTCGTAGGCCTCCTGCGCGCCGATGACGATGATCGGATCGTCGTAGTCCGCGGGAACGCCGTTCACGATCCGCTGCGTGCGGGTCGCCGACTCGCCGCAGACCACGCAGATCGCCTCGAGCTTGTCGACGCGCTCAGCGAGTGCGAGCAGCGTCGGCACCGGACCGAACGGCTCGCCGCGGAAGTCGAGATCGAGCCCCGCGCAGATCACCCTGCGGCCATCGAGGACGAGGGCGCGGACGACCTGGACGATGCCGGCATCGAAGAACTGGACTTCATCCACGCCGACCACGCTCGTCTCGGGCTCCAGCAAGGGGAGAATCTCGGCGCTCGAGCGCACAGGCCGCGCGTCGAACGAGTCACCGTCGTGCGAGCGGACGTGCTCGCTGCTGAAGCGATCGTCGATGGCGGGCTTGAAGACCTGCACTGTGCGGCGCGCGATGACCGCGCGCTTCACGCGACGGATGAGCTCCTCGCTCTTTCCGCTGAACATGCTCCCGACGACGACTTCGAGCCCACCCTGGTGGTGGCCCGACGACGGGCGGGCGCTAACGCGTGGGAGCGGCCTCCGACCCGGCCGGCTGCTCCGCCTTCTGCTGGCCGTAGCGCTTGTTGAAGCGCTCGACGCGGCCCTGCACGTCGATGAGGTGCTGCTTGCCGGTGAAGAATGGGTGGCACTTCGCGCAGACCTCCACGTGGAGCTCCGGCTTCGTGCTCACCGTCTTGAATTGATTGCCGCAGGCGCACGACACCGTGGCCTCGACGTACTGGGGGTGGATCTTTGCTTTCATCGCTGGGTCTCCTTAGCTCGCGTTGGGTGTGACGTTCACCTTGCGGCGATCGTCCCGTGCCGGGCTGTACTTCACCGTTCCCGCGACGAGCGCGAACAGTGTGTGGTCCTTGCCGATGCCGACATTCTCGCCGGCGATCAGCTTGGTGCCGCGCTGGCGCACGAGGATCGCGCCGGCGTCGACGATGCTCCCCGCGTACTCCTTCACGCCGAGCCGCTGCCCGGCGGAGTCGCGGCCGTTGCGGGTCGAACCCGCTCCTTTTTTGTGTGCCATCTCTTATGCCTCGATCTTTGTGATACGGACGGTCGTCGTCTTGGAGCGGTGGCCGGTGCGCTTGCGGGAGCGGGTCTTGTTCTTGTAACGGAAGACGATGATCTTCTCGCCCTTCCCGTGACCCACGATCTCGCCGGTGACCTTGGCTTTCGCCGCGTCCTTCACGTTGTCGCCGTCCGCCAAGAGCAGAACGTCGCCGAAGGTCACTTCCTTCCCGGGCTCCCCTTCAATGGTGGCCACGGTCAGGATCGCGCCCTCTTCGACCCGGTATTGCTTCCCGCCAGTGCGGACGACTGCGTACACGGTTGGGGACCATCCGTACAGAAAAAGTCGCCGTGTCCGCCCGACACGACGTATGAGAAGTATACCGGATGGTGCGTTTTGAAAGGGGCTCGGCCGGAGCCGGCGAAGCCGGTCCCGGCCGCCCGATGTGGGCCGCCGCGCTTACGCCGGTGCCGCGACCATCTGCACGGCGCGGCGTGCCGCACCAAGACGCATCGCGAGCGTGACGATCCCAAGGAGCGCCGACAGACCCATGATCGGCGCGGTGAACGAGACCGGGTGCGTGAAGGGCTTCGCGCCCTCGCCCGATCCGACGAAGAACAGGACCGCGATGAACGACGCGGCGCCGATGTTGAGGCCCCAGAAGATCACGTGATCGGCCCACGGCCACGTGCGAGGGCCGTTCGCGGTGAGCAAGAGGATCGAGCCGAAGAGTGCGTTCGTCATGAGCGCGACGAACATCGCGTGGTCGAGCGCGTGGTTGAGTCCCGGGGAGCCGGGTGGCCCGCTCGCGCCGGCCGGCGCCGAGACCGCCTCTTTCACCAAGAGGACCTCGAGGGCGAGCCCGACGACGAGGAACAGCAGTGCGGCGGCGATATGGCGCGTGCCGGTCGCCTCGCCCCACGGGGCGGTGATCGCCCGCCGGCCGAATCGCACGAGCACGATCACGATCCCGACGACCTGAAGTAGCGTCGCGATCCCGAGCAGCGGAGTGAGGTTCGTGTAGATGCCGATCGCCAGCAGGATCCCGCCAACGAAGAGGAACAGGACCTGCGCCGTCGCGGTTCGCGAACGCGGGCCGTCACCGAGTAAACGCCACTCAGCGATGCCCGCGCCGACGAGAACGAGATAGCCGCCGACCTGCGCGCCGGCGTGCGCACCGATAGACGCGTTGGTGGCGTCGGAAACGTTGTTCGTCGCGAACATCACCTGCACGATCACGCCGATTGTCGAGCCGATCACGAGCGTTGTGAGGCCCAGCGCGACCGAGAGCTTCGGCGTGCCGATCCGGCCGAATCCCTCTGCCCGTGACCGCCCGATGACCCACCACCACCAGGCGTAGATGACGATCAGCTCGATCGCGCCGAACACGGCGCGCGCGATGAAGTTGCCGGACCAGAATGCGAGGACGTATGCCGCGGTCGTGAGCCCGGTGATGCCTACGTTGCGCGCGAGCGTGCCGCCGGTACCGCCGAACATCCAGATCGCGACACCGAGGACGCCCATCGTGATCCACCCGAGCGTCCCCGAGTGGAGATGCGTGAGCAGGGTGTTCCGATCGAGCGCACCGAAGAGCTGCGTGGCATTCGCGAGGCCGAGGAGCGCGGTCAGCGTGAAGATCCCGAGGCCAATCTGGAACGCGCGATAGACAGCCCTGTCTGCGATCATGCCGTCCCTCCTACGGGGCGGCAGCCTGCCACTATCGGGCGCGCGAGTCCAGCGTCACCACTTGGACGTTCTCCGGGAGCGAGCTGCGCGACAGCGAAAGCTTGGCGGTGGGCGTGATGTCCTTCACCCCGAGCTCGTGCAGCAGCCGCTCGAACGGGCTGTCCTTCTTGTTGCTCTCCGGGTCGTAGGACATCGGCACGACGACCTTCGGCTCGAGCTGGTGGATGATCTCGGCCGCCTGAGTCGCGCTGAGATCCTCATCGTGGCCCCCGATCGGGACGAGCGCCACGTCGATGTCGCCGAGCTTCTCGAGGTCGGCCGTAGGGAGCACGTGACCGAGGCCTCCGAGGTGGCAGATCACCAGGTCGTCCAGCCGGATCGCGTAGATCGTGTTCCGGCCTCGTTTGGCGCCGCTCTCGTCGTCGCGGAACGTGCCGATCCCGGTCACCAGGATCTCTTTCACCTCGTACTCGCCAGGCCCGCGGAGGACCACCGGCTCCCCGCCGACCGACCGGAGGCTGTTGTGACGGGGGTCGTCGTTCGAGATAGTCACCAGGTCGGCGGCGGTCTTGGGGATGGCGGCCCCGGATCGGGGGTCCGGTGGATCGGTCAGCACGACACCTTCGCGGCCACGCAGCCGGAAGCACGCGTGACCGAGCCAGGTCAGGTCCATGGAGGAGTTGAGAATACGCCGAAACATGGCAGCGAAGGTCCGGGTATGGATTGTTGACCGCACCCGCTGCCGGCCGGGAGATCCACGCTGACTCGGACCGACCAGGAGATCGTGCAGCGGTGCCTGTCCGGTGACGCGGACGCGTATGAGGCGCTGGTCGAACGCTATGGAGGTCGGGTGTACAACGTCGCGCTCCGGATCACGCACGACCCCGACGCCGCGCGCGATTGCGCCCAGGATGCGTTCATCCGGGCGTACCGGGCTCTCCACCAGTACGACCCGGCCTACCCGTTCGGGCCCTGGCTCTTCCGGATCACGACGAACGCCAGCTTGAATTTCATCCAGCGGGGCCGCGGCCGCGAGATCACGGTCGAAGAATTCCCCGAGGATCCCGAGCCGCTCGAAGCCGGACCCGAGCTCTCGGCGGTCCGCAAGGAGGACGTCCAGGAGGTGCTGGACGCGATGGCGTTGCTACCGCCGGCGTACCGCGCGGCCCTCACACTGAGGCACATGCAGCAGCTCTCCTATCAAGAGGTGGCCGACGCGCTCGGGATCCCGCTCGGCACCGTGAAGACGCACCTGCATCGCGCGCGTGCCGCGCTGAAGACGAGGCTCGCCGAACGGAGGGCCAAGCGCTCATGAATGATCTGGAGAATGACGAGCTCGACATCGACCGGTTGCTCAGCGCGGCCAGGCCCGCCCCGCTCCCGATCGGTTTTCGCGACGGGGTGATGGCGCGCGTTCGCAGCAACGGCCCGGCGACGGGCTGGGAATGGATCTTCGCCGCAGTGCTGGCCCTGCCGAGCCTCGCCTACCTCGGATGGGGGCTCGTGGCCCATGGCGCCGAGCTCGGCGCGTCGTTCAGCGCGATCCTCGTGGCCGCGCAGGGGCTCGATCAGACCACCGGCGCTGACGTCGCGATCGACGGTCTCCTGATCATCTCGCTCGCGTTCCTCGGCATCGGGAGCGCGGTCGCCGCGCACGCGATGCTCCGCGGGACCGAGCAGCACCGGATGATCGCTCGATGAGCGGACGCGACACCGTCTTCGCGCTCGGCGCGATCGTGATCGCGCTCGCGATCGCCACCGTCCTCCTCGTCGGCTCGATGGCCGCGGGGGCGGACGAGACCGGCCGGTCGCGGTCCTTCTTCTTCGTGAACTTCGGGAATCGCGCCGCCCCCGTCCGCACCGCCGTGGCGGCAGGTGACGTGCCGATCCCGCTTCGGGCGGTGGTCCCGTTCCAGCGTGGCATCTCGGACACCGCCCGCGATGCGGCCGGGTACCTGCTCGTGGTGATCGGGGTCGCGGCCGTCCTCGTGCTCGGACGCACGCAGGTGCTCGGGGCGTATCACGCCGCGCGCGGCACCTGGCGCGACCAGCTGCGAGTCCTCGGCACCGGCGTCGCGGTGCTGCTCCTGCTTGCATCCGCCACGTTCCTCGGAGGGGTCGTGCTGCTCGGAGGGCTCGCGGCGGGATTCCGCGAAGCGCCGACCGCGATCCAGTTCGGACTGCAGGTCGGGCTCATGACCCTGGCCGTGTTCGTCGCCGCGCTGCTTCTGGTCACGTTCGTCGGCTTCGCGGCGGCGTCGTGGCGGCTGGGCGACGCCCTGTTCGGGCTGCGGGCGGTGAACCGCTGGGCGGGCGGCATCCCGGGTCCGCTGGTCGCGCTCATCGGCGCCACGATCCTGTACGTCCTCATGCAGCTGCCCGCAGTGGGCGGCGTCGTCGCATTTGCCGTCGTCGCGTACGCGCTCGGTGCCGTCGTGGTCGCACGGCTCGGTGCCGCACCCGCGTCGATCGTCAGCTAACGGGCTTCGCGTGGAGAAGGGAAGAGGGTCAATGTCCATCGGAAAGAGCGTCATCGCCGCCGCAGTGGCGGGAGTGTTCGCCGCGGCGTGCAGCGGCGCGCCCGCGGCCGCGGAAACGCGGACCGCGCAGGTCACGCGCGCGGCGGTCACCCAGTCGGTCGCGGTGTCCGGATCGGTCAGCTCGGCCGGCACCGTGAAACTCAACCCCCCGACGAACGGGAAGGTCGCGCAGCTCATGGTCGCGGTCGGCCAGCAGGTCACCGCCGGCCAGCCACTCGCCGCGCTCGACACGACCGACCTTCAGGCCGCCCTCACGACCGCGCAGAACAACCTCGATGCGGCACAGACGAACTACAACAAGGCCCTGTCCGGCGTGAGCGACGCGCAGAACTCGTACAGCCAGACCCAGCAGTCGACGGCGAGTGACATCGCGACCGCACAGGCGGCGCTGGCCAAGCTGAAGTCGAACTATGCCGCGGCGAAGGTCAACTTCTCGAGCCTGTATGGCTCGCTGATCAACGATCTCGCGACCTATGTCTCGCAGATCAGCGTGGCGCAGCAGCAGGTGTCCAAGACCCAGAGCGACCTCGCCCAGGCGAACCAGATCAGCGACAACAAGTCCGCCCAGACCGCGATGTACCAGGCCAGTGCGACTTTGGGAAACGCCCAGAACTACGTGAACGGCGTCTACCAGGCCGGCGAGGCCGACTACATCGCCGCGGTCAATCAGATCCTCAATGCGACGAGCGCGTTCGACGCGGCCGTCGCGGCGAACGCGGACCTGACCGCCGCGGGCCAGCAGCTGTCGACCGCCCAGGTCGCCTACAGCAGTGCGACGTCTCGATTGACCAGCGCGATCGACGCCCCGAACGGCCAGCTGTCGAGCGCCCAGTCGTCAGCGACCTCGGCCCAGAACTCGCTCAACACCCTGAACGCCAAGGTCGACACGACCCTCGATGCCGCGCGGGCCGATGTCGCAGCACTCCTCGTGACGCTCACCGGTGAGAACCAGGGCGCGACGAACGCGAAGAACAAGGTCACCCAGATCGGCACGACCGTGACGACGATCAGCGACGCGATCTCAGGCAGCTACCTCACCGCCGTCCAGAACGTGGCCGCCGCCCAGCTCCGGTCGGCCCAGAGCCTCCAGAGCGCCCAGACGTCGTTGAACAACCAACCGTCGAACGTCCAGAGCGCCCAGAATTCGCTGAACAACGCCCAGACCGCGGTCGCGACCGCCCAGACGAACCTCGACAACGCGGTCATCAAGGCGACCGTCGCGGGCGTGGTCACCACGATCGGCGCCCAAGTCGGTGAGACCGCCAGCAGCACCAGCACGACCGGATTCATCGTCATCGCGAACACCGGCTCGATGGCCCTCCACGGCACGATCGGCGAGTCGGACGTCGTGAAGCTCAAGCTCGGCGAGGTCGCGACCGTCACGGTCGACGCGATCGGGACCGCGAAGATGACTGGCAAGGTCACCTCGCTCGATCCCGTCGCGACGATCTCGGGCGGCGTTCCGGTCTATGGCGTCGACGTCACGATCGACCTGCCGAACCAGTCCGTGAAGCCCGGCATGAGCGGCACCGCGAACGTGATCATCGCGAGCAGCCCGAACGCGCTCACGGTGCCGAACCTCGCCGTGAAGACGGCGAGTGGGAGGCGCTACCTGACGGTCATGAAGGACGGGCAGCAGGTCGACACCGACGTGACCTTCGGCATCAGCAACGACACCGTCACTGAGGTCCTCACCGGCGTGCAGGAGGGCGACGTCGTCGTCTTGCCGCAGCCCCGCGCGACCGCGACGAATGCCGGCGGCGGGCGCGGCATCCAGCTCGGCGGGGGCGGCGGCAACCCAGTGCCCGGTCGATGAACGCGTACGCGCCGGCGCCGGCCGATCCGGTCATCCGGCTGCGCGGAGTCACCAAGACATATCGCATGGGAAAGGACAACGTCGTTCAGGCGCTCCAGGGCGCCGACCTCGACGTCTACCCGGGCGAGTTCGTCGCGCTCATGGGACCATCGGGCTCAGGCAAGTCGACGATGATGAACATCCTCGGCTGCCTCGACGTTCCCGAAGCGGGCACCTACGTGCTCGCCGGCGAGCAGGTCCGCCAGCTCAACGATGATCAGCTCGCGGCCATCCGCAACAAGCACATCGGCTTCGTGTTCCAGACCTTCAACCTGCTGCCGCGGCTCAACGCGATCGAGAATGTCGAGCTGCCGCTGCTCTACGGCGGGACCGCCCGCGGGCGGACGCAGCGGGCAAAGGATGCGCTGGCGGCCGTCGGCCTCGGGGAGCGGATGCACCACAAGCCGAGCGAGCTCAGCGGTGGCCAACAGCAGCGGGTCGCGATCGCTCGCGCACTGCTGAACGACCCGGCGATCATCCTCGCCGACGAGCCGACCGGAAATCTTGACTCCCGCTCGAGCGCCGAGATCCTTGCGATCTTCCAGCGGCTCAACGACCAGGGCAAGACCGTGGTCATGGTGACCCACGAGCCGGACGTGGCCGAGCACTGCAAGCGCATCGTGCGGATGCGCGACGGCGTCGTCTCTGGAGACGAACTGGTGACCCGGCCCCGCCGGGCGGAGGACGAGCTGCGCCTCGCGGGGCAGGGCCATTCGGTCGACCTGCACACCGGGCCGATTGCGACCGCGCCGCTCGGGGCACGATGAAGCTCTTCGACTCGTTCCGCTCCGCGCTCCAGTCGATCATCGTGAACAAGCTGCGGTCTGCGCTCACGATGCTCGGCGTGATCATCGGCGTGGCATCCGTGATCGCGATGGTCGCCGTCGGCAACGGCGCGTCGATCCAGGTGCAGCAGCAGGTCCTCTCGCTCGGCTCGAATCTCGTGACCGTGACGCCGGGAAACCAGAGCAGCGATACCGGTCTCCGCGGCGCCGGCGCGCAGAGCATGAACCTCACACTCGACGACATGAACGCGATCCTGGCCCAGCTCGGGCCGACCATCGGCGCCGTCGAAGCGGAGCAGGGCGCCGGCCGCTGGCAGGTGACCGCCGCCGGTCAGAACTGGAACTCGAACGTGGTCGGCGTGACCACGGGCTACCCGGAGGTCCGCGATTGGGCGCTCGCGACGGGAAGCTTCTTCACCGACGACGACGTGAGCGTGAACGCCCAGGTCGCGGTGATCGGCTCGGTGACCGCTGCGAACCTCTTCGGTGACGGCGTCGATCCGACCGGGCAAACGATCCAGCTGCGGCAGGCCTTCGGCGGCGGCGGGCCCGGCGGGGGGGCGTCGCGAGCCCGGATCGTGAACTTCAAGGTCGTCGGGATGCTCGACACGAAGGGCACCACGTTCGGCTTCTCGCGCGATGACCAGATCCTCGTTCCAACGACGACCGCGCAGCGCGTCCTCACCGGCCGGACGAACTCGGTGAGCTCGATCATCGTGAAGGCAGCGAGCAGCGATCAGATGGCCAACACGACCGCCGACGTGACCGACGTGCTCCTGCAGCGTCACAAGATCACCGACCCGGCGTCCGCGGACTTCACGGTCACGAACCAGAACGACACACTCGCCGCGCTGAACCAGGTCACCGGGACGTTCACGATCCTGCTCGCCGCGATCGGCGGGATCTCGCTCCTCGTCGGTGGCATCGGGATCATGAACATCATGCTGGTCTCGGTGAACGAGCGGACGCGGGAGATCGGCATCCGCAAGGCCGTCGGCGCGCGACGCCGCGACATTCTCGTGCAGTTCCTGATCGAAGCGATCGGACTCACTGGCATCGGCGGCATCCTCGGGATCCTCCTTGGCTGGGGCATCACGGTCGTGGTCCATCAGATCCCCGCGGCGGCGAACATCCCCATCGCGATCACGGCGGGCACGGTCGCAGTCGCGGTCGGCGTGTCAGTCGCGATCGGCATCGTCTTTGGCCTCTATCCCGCGATGCGGGCGGCGCGCCTGCATCCGATCCAGGCACTTCGGTATGAGTGACAAGGGAGAACAACCATGAGTGTCCTCGCACGGCGTCCGGTCCAGATCGTCGTCGGGGTCATCGTGGCCCTGGCGCTCTTCGGTGGCGGTTACGCCTTCGGCTCGACCCGCACCCCGACGCCGGTCGGGACCACGAGTGGTGGGACCGGAGCGACGGGTGCCCGGGGCAACTTCGGTGGTGGCGGCGCGAACGGCGGGGCAGGCGCGCGAGGTGCGGGCGGCGGCGTCACGACCGGCCAGATCCTCTCGGTGAACACCGATTCGGTCACGGTCTCGGTCCGCGCAGGTGGGGCCAACGGTGCCACCGCGACGACCACGACGGAGCTCGTGCTCGTCGGCAGCGGGACGCGCGTCGTCAAGACGGTCGAGTCTGACGTGAAGCTCAGCGACCTCAAGGTCGGCGACCAGATCACCATCGCCGGCACGCCGGACGCGACCAGCGGGACGATCTCCGCACAGACCATCGTCGTCGGCGCGACGAACATTCTCGGTGACATCCTGGGTGGCGCCGGGTTCCCGGGTGGCCGCGGCGCCGGCGCGAGCGGGAGCCCGAGGCCAAGCCCGAGCCGGTAGCCGTCGCCGCGGCGCGCTATCGGCTCACATCGATTCGGGAGCGCTGACCCCGAGGAGGCCGAGCGTCTGGCGGAGCGTCAGCCCAACCGCCTCGACGAGGCGGAGGCGCGCCTTGGACCTCCGTTCGTCCTCGCCGACGACGCGGTTGGCCTTGTAGAACGCGTGGAACGCTCCGGCGAGCTCGAGGCCGTAGCCGGTGAGCAAGTGCATGTTGTGCTTGTCGCGGATCTCCTCGACGAGCTCGGGGAAGCGGAGCATGAGTCGGACGAGATCGAGCTCCGCGTCAGCCGTCAGCAGGGCGACGTCCGCGCCGTCGGCGACGAGATTGCGCTCAGCGGCCGTGCGGAAGATGCTCGCGATCCGCGCGTGCGCGTACTGCACGTAGTACACGGGGTTGTCGTTGGACTGCTGGACCGCGAGCTCAAGGTCGAAGTCCAGGGTGCGATCGGCACTCGCCATCAGGAAGAACCACCGCGCGGCGTCCCTGCCGACGGTGTCGATGACGTCGTCAAGCCGGATGAACTGCCCCTTGCGGCGGGCCATGTTGACGAGCAGGCCTTCGTGGAGGAACTTGACGAACTGGTAGAGCAGCACCTCCCACCGGCCCTCGAGGCCAAGCGCGGCCATCGCGTTCTTCATGCGGCGGGCGTGGCCATGGGTGTTTGCGCCCCATACGTCGATCTTCCGATCGAATCCGCGCTCGACCAACGCCTCCCGGTGGTACGCGACATCGACGCCGAAGTACGTCGGGACGCCGGTGCTCCGGATGAGCACGCTGTCGATATCTTCGCCCTGGTCCTTCGACTCCAGCCAGACCGCGCCGTCGCGTTCCTCGATGGCACCGGCCGCGCGCAACGCCTCGATCGTGGCCATGAAATAGCCGGACTCCATGAGGTCGGTCTCGCGGTAGAAGTTGTCGAACCGGATGCCGAACTTCTCCATCGATACGCGGTGCCATTCGAGTACAACGTCCATCGCGGTCCCGGCGAACTGCGGACCGAGCTCCTCGGGGGTCTTGTCGTCGAACGCCCCGCCGGTCTTCTCGCGGATCGCGCGCGCAATGTCGATGACGTAGTCGGCGGGGTAACCGTCGTCCGGGATGACGAGCCCGGTCCGGCCGCCGAGCTCGAGATAGCGGACTGCGACGCTCCGGCCGAAGACTTCCTGTTGCGTGCCGGCGTCGTTGATGTAGTACTCCCGCTCGACGGTGCCGCCCGAGAACGCGAGCACGTTCGCGAGCACGTCACCGATGGGTCCGCCGCGCGCGTTCGCGACGGTCACCGGCCCGCTCGGGTTCGCCGAGACGAACTCGACTTGGAGCTTCTGGCCCTTGAGGGCGTCGTTGCGGCCAAAGCGGTCGCCGGCGCGCGCGATCGCGTCGACCTGTTTCGCGAGCCATGCCGCATCGAGCCGCACATTGATGAAGCCAGCTCCCACCGCCTCCACCGAGGCGATGCCGTCGCGGGGCGGGACGCGCTCGGCGACCGCCTTCGCGATCTCGAGCGGCGGCTTGCGGAGCGGCTTGGCGAGGCGCATCGCGATGTTCGCGGCGTAATCGCCGTGGCTCTTGTCGGCCGGGCGCTCGATCTCGACCGCCGCCGCGCGCGCGGTGTCACCCCAGCCGAGCGCATCGCTCGCCGCCAGCACTCCGGCGGCGACGGCGTCGCGGACGAGATCGCGTGCGGTGCCGGTCACTCCGCCGAGTCTGCCCGAACCACCGCCGCCGCGTCGCCCCGAGGCACGTGGGCGCGGAAGAAAACGACGAGGAGCGTGGCCGCGACGAGGTACGACGCGACGAGCGTCACGAGGTTCGCGGTGTACCCCGATGCGCCAAGCTCCGCCCGGACGACGCCTGAAAGCGCGGCACCCGCGGCGGAGGCGCCGTTCCAGCTGATCGCGAAGACGGCGACAGCACCGGCCCGCTCGACCGGCGCGAACGAGGACAGCTCGATCGCCGTGAAGTTCGGCGTCGAGCCGTACATGAGCGCGGCACGCAGCGCGAGCGCCGCCCACGCGAGCAGCGGCTGCCCGGCGACGGCGGCGAGCAGCGCGAACGGGAGCGAGCCAAAGACCGGCAGGACGATCGCCGCCAGTGGCGGGAGACGGGGCACGATCAGCCGCCCGTTGAGGATCGCGCCGACGCTCCCGGCGACCGAGAGGGCGCCGATGGCGAGGCCGACGCCCGCGATCGGTAATCCGAATCGATCGGCGAAGAACAAGTTCGCGAACGGGAGGAAGCTGCCGGCGCCGAACCCGAAGGCCATCTCGATCGCCATGAAGCGCAGCAGAAGGCTGCGGCGGTGCGGCGCGTCGAGCGCACCGACGGCCACGGCCGCCGGTCGCACGAAGAAGATCGGGATGGCCGAGGCGATGGCGAGCACGCCTCCGATCCCGATGATCGTGCGGATGGTGAGCGGATCGGTCTCGCGGAGACCGAGCGCCGCGCCGACCGGGGCGGCCAGCGCGCCGGCCATCACGATCGCGGCAAAGCTCGCGAGCGCGCTGAGCGCGACCTGGTTGCCGAACATCCGCGGCCGGTCGAGACCGCTCGTCGCGTCGGCCACGAGCGCGCTTCCGGAGGACGCGACGATGATGCCGCCGAGGCCGGTGAGGGCCGCCCCGACGAAGAGCGCGGGCAGCGTGGTCTGGCTCAGGATCACGATCACGCCGAGCCCGGTCACGCAGCCTCCGACGAAGATCGCGTTCCGCCGCGGCATCCGCCGCGGCAGCAGCGCGGCCGGCACCGCCCCGGCGAGCGCGCCGAGCGCCTGCGCGCCGCCGAGCACGCCGATGGCCCGGGCGTCGAAGCCAAGCGCGCGATAGAGGAAGTTCAGATAAAAGAGCGCGATCCCGAGGCCGAGGCCGCCGAGACCGCTCGCGACGATGTACAGCGACGCGTCGTGCCGGCGAAGGGCCGGCGCCGCGTCAGCTCTGCCGGCCGAGGGTGAGGTCGACGGTCTGCTGTTTCCCATCCCGGATGATCGTGAGCTTCACCTTATCGCCCGGTCGCGTGTGGAGCAGGATCGAGCTGATCGGATGCGTGCCGTCGATCTGCTGCTCGCTGATCTTCGTGATGACGTCGTTCACCTTCAGGCCGGCCTGCGCAGCGCCGGAGCCGGCGATGATCTGCGTCACGATGATTCCCTGGGTCTGCGCGGGAAGGGAGAGCGTGGCAGCGAGGCGCGGGCTGAGGACGCTGTAGGCGATGCCGATGGCGCCGCGATCGATCTTGCCGTTCGTGATCAGCTCGTTCGCGATGTCGCGAACCGTGTTGCTCGCGATGGAGAATCCGAGACCCTCCGCGCCGGCCTGGCGATTCACCAGCGTGTTCATCCCGATGACCTGCTTCGTCGCCGCCCAGATGAGCGGCCCGCCCGAGTTGCCCTCGTTGATCGCGGCATCGGTCTGGATGAGATCCTCGAGCGTGACCGTATCCGTCTCCGGCACCCGGCGGCCCTTCGCGGACACGATCCCGGTCGTGACCGTGTTCTGCAGTTCGCCGAGCGCGCTTCCGATCGCGACGACCGTCGCTCCCACGGGGACGTCGTCGCTGTTGGCGAGGCTCGCCGCTTTCAGGTTCTGCACCGGCACCTGCAGGATCGCGACGTCGGTCTTGTCGTCGCGCCCGATGAGCTTCACGTCCTTGACCACGCGGTTGTCCGCAAAGATCACGTCGAACGACGCGCCGGGATTCGTATCGCGCACGTCCTCGACGACGTGGTTGTTCGTGACCACGTAGCCGTTCGACGCGTCGATCACGAAGCCCGAGCCGCTCGACTGCGCCGTGCCGTTCGGAAGCCGGTTGATGACCGTGACGACCGTCGGCAGAAGCTCGTTCACGACACCAACCACGTCGCTCGGGCCGCCGGCCGACGCGATGACCGGCGGAGCGGTCGGGAGCGGGCCGGGCACGGCGGTGCTCGTCGCGGCGGTCGCGGTGGCCTCTGCAGCCGGCCCCGGCCGCGTCGCGGCGACGTAGCCGCCGGCCGCGCCGCCGCCGATCGCGCCAACGACGAGCGCCATGATCGCGATCGCGGCCACGCTGAGGCCGCGGCGAGGCGGCGGTTGTGGCGCTGGGGTGGACCAGAACGGCGCGTCACTCATCGCAGGAAGCTACCGCTTAGCGCGTGCCACCGTGTCAGCGGAGGCCACTGCGGGCGCCGTCCGCCTGCGCCGCGCGGCAGGCTTGATCAATTCGGGCTCGACAAGCTGCCCCACGGCCGTGGCCCGGATCTCCAGGTCGACGTGGGAATCGGGCTCGATCGTCACGTTCCACGAGCAGGCGATCTCGGTCTGCTCGTAGAGCCGCTCGAAGCCCTCCTCGGAGTTCGCGATCGCGTAGATCGGCTGCACAGTCGTCTCGGCCGGCGGGTCGACCGCGAAGGTGATGTCAAAGTGGCGGGCCTCGGAATGGACGGCGATCTCGGTCACGTTCCGGACGCCTTCGAGCGCCTTACCCGGCGTCGTCTTCCTGGCGCCAAGGGTGATCAGGTCGCCGGCATTCGCCTCGCCGACGAACGCGACGTTCGATGCGCTCGTGAAGGTGAGCTCGATCGTCTCCTCGCCGTCGTTGCGGAGCCGGTAGCGCACGCCCGCGGCCAGACCCTCGTCGGCGATCCGGATGTCCTTGCGGATGCCGAAGCCCGGGACGCTCGCGAGCGACTTCGCCGGCGGCTCGAGGATGAGGCTCACCGTGCGCGCCTCGCGCTGCGGCGTGAGCTGGTACGGCAGCGCGTGGAGGCTCACCGGGTCGGCGCGACCGGCCCGGAAGCTGTCCTGGAAGAACGCGCGGCGCGCGTCGTCGTACTCGAGCAACTTCACGAGCCCGCGCTCCTTCGCGCGAACCACCTCATGGATCGACTTCGAGTCCTTCTCGGAGGCCTTTCCGACCTTGACCTTGCCGGCCTTCTCCGCGCGGCGCAGCAACTCGTGCTCGTTCTCGGGGCGGCGGGCGAGCGTGTCGATGAGGTTCGTCGCCGACGCGTAGATGTCCCACTCGATGATCGAGCCGCCGTGGACGTGCACGAACACCGCGCCCGCATTCCCGCGGAACAGATACTCGTCGAGGCCGTCGACGTCGTAGTCGCGCTGTTCGCCCGCCGCGACGCGACGCTCGGCGAGCAGCCGTTCCGCGCGCAGCAGCGCGCCGTACGCGTCGGCGCGAAGATGCGGCAGGTAGAGCCCGCCAAACACGCCGTGCCAGTAGACGTCGTTCGTCTGCGCGCGCCACAGGTTCTGCTGGGCCTGCCGGACCTCGGGTGACGCGTCGAGGATGCTGCGGCGGGCGAGCTCCTCGGACACGATGAGCATCCGCTTGTGCAGCGCGTTCGCTTCCGGGTACTTCGCGAGGAAGTTCCGCCACGGCGGCAGCGCCACGAGCGACGCGAGATCGTCCTTCAAGGCGTTGCGGGCCTGCGTGAAGCGCCGCGCCGCACTCGCCTCGAGCGACCACTCACCCATCTCGTGGTATGTGCCACCCGGCAGATAGACCCGGCGTGACGGCTTCTGGAAGATCCAGGCGTCCTCGAGCGTCGTGGTCTCGATGAAGTCGGCCTGCGCGATCTGGGTGAAGAAGTCCTCGAGCCAGCCGTCCTTGTGGACGCGCTGGAAGGTCCCGGGCCACGCGCCGAACTTTTCGCCGTCGTCGGCGTACACGACGAGCTTCGCGCCCGCGGCCTGACGCTCGCGCAGCTCCTTCATCGTCTGCCCGACGTCTCGGAACGGGATGAGGTAGCGCAGGCGCGTGCTGGCCGGATAGAGAACGAGCGGGAAGCCCTGATCCTCGGTGATGAACGACTCGCCGAGCTCGTCGCGGCGGAGACCGGCCTGCAGAAAGTGGTCTTCGTCGAGGATCGTGTACGCGACGCCGGCCTCGGCGAGGATCGAGGGAAGGTGTGGCTCCCAGACGCGCTCGGTGAGCCACGCGCCGAGCGGACGCCGGCCGAAGATCGCTGCGACCCGGTCGGTCAGCGCGCGGATCTGCCCGACGGCGTCGCGTCGCGGGACGCCGACAAGGATCGGCTCGTGGTAGCCACCGGAGAGGAGCTCGATCTGGCCGCGCTTGACGAGGTCGGCGAGGTCGCCGATGACGTCGGGCCGGTTGCCCTCGAGCCAGTCCAGCAATGGGCCGGAAAAGTGGAGGGTCGCCTTTACTTCGGGGTGCCGATAGAGCGCAGCTACGAGCGGCGCATACGCGCGCTCGGCTACGTCAGCGAAGACATGGGGGAAGTTCCCCGCTGGCTGGTGCTGGTGAAAAACCAGCGCCAAACGCAGCCGATCGGCCACTTGGAGGCATTCTACCAAATTTCATGTCGCCGTACGGTCTGCGTACAAAATCGATGGTGTGCTTGTTAGGATTATCGACACACCGCGTGGATTCGGTCAGACTGATCCGACATGAATGGCCGCTTTCTTCTGTTGTGTGCAGCCGCCCTCATCGCCGGAGCCGCCTGCACGCCTGTCACGCTGACCCCGCCCACGACGTCCGCGGCGCTCACGACCGCCCCGCCGACGCCGACTCGGACCGTGGCGTCGCCGACGACGCCTCCGCCCGCGCCCTCGCCTAGCCCGACCGCCACCGTCGGCCCGAGCCCGTCTCCGGGCGCCACACCGGTGGCGTGCCCCGCACAGAGTGGCGGGAGCGCGGCATTCCAGGCCCAGATCACGGCGGTCCGGGCTGCGCACAACCCGGGATTCGACCGGGTGGTCTTCGAGTTCGGCCCTTCGACGGTCGGAACGTACGGGCTTCCGCCCTGGTCGCTCGCGGTCGCGACCCAGTTCGTTGGTACAAGCGGACGCCAGGTGCCCGTCGACGGCAATGCGTTCCTCTCGCTACGCCTGAGCAACGCCTCGACCGTCGACCCGACAACCGGAACGCAGACGTTCACCCAAACCGACCTCCGGCCGGGTCTCCCACTCGTGCGTGAGGTGAAGCTCATCGACGACTTCGAGCGAGTCACCTCATGGGGCCTCGGCCTCGAACGGCTGGCCTGCGCCAAGGTGAGCCAGCTGGCGAGCCCTGTCCGGCTCGTGGTGGACCTCCCGACCCCGCCCTGAGATAATCGAGTCTCTCAAGACCGCGATCAGGGGAGCGAATCCACTTGGCTGATGCACCGAAGCTCGAGGTCCGGCCGCGCACCGTGCTCGGCAAGAAGGTCGGCGCGCTGCGCCGCGAAGGGCGCCTGCCCGCCGTGATCTTCGGCGGCCACGCGGATTCGACGCCGGTCGAGACGGACACCAGCGTCTTCCAGAAGGGCTACCGCCGCTGGGGCCAGACCACGCTCCTGTCGCTGACCGGGCTTGATGGCGGCGACGTCGCGGTGCTCGTGCACGACGTCTCGCGCGAGCCGAAGAGTGGCTCACTCCTGCACGTGGACTTCGCGCGCGTCTCGCTCACCGAGAAGACGCACGCGATCGTGCCGCTGCACTTCACCGGCGAGTCCCCCGCCGTTCGCACCCACGGCGGCGTCATGGTCCACGCGCTGAGCGAGGTACGCATCGAGGCGTTCCCGCAGGACATCCCGCACCAGATCGATGTCGACCTCGCGAAGATCGAGCAGATCGAGGACACCCTGTACGTGCGCGACCTCGTCGTCGACGCCTCGAAGATCGAGATTCTCAATGACGGCGAGCAGGTCGTGGCGAAGGCCGTCGCGCCGCGCGCCGAGGAAGTCGTCGAGAAGCCGGCCGCCGTTGTCGAAGGCGAGGCTGTCGAGGGCGAGCCGGCGGCCGAAGGTTCCGCACCGGCAGCGGCAGGCGCCGCGCCCGCCGCGGGCGGCGCGCCCGCCGCCGGTGCTCCCGCCGCCAAGGGCGCCGCGCCCGCGGCCAAGGGAGCGGCGCCTGCGGCCAAGGCCGCGGCCGCCCCGAAGGGCAAGAAGGGCTAGCCGAAACGAGGCAGCTCCGGGCCGGGTAGTGCCGGCAGTGGAGCAGCCCACCGCGGTATCGGCGCGCCGTTTCGCGGGTCAAGCGGGCCGAGACATTCTCTGGGCGGTCTTCAACGCGAACCTGGCCGCCATCCTTCTCCTCTGGTGGGTCGGCAGCGGCCACGACGGCGTGAAGACGGGCGCCGATGCGCTCAACGTCATCGGTCGGGTGACCGCTCTCATCGGCACCTACCTCGTGCTGTGGGAGCTTCTGCTCATGGCGCGGATCCCGTGGCTCGACGCTGCGTTCGGGATGGAGGGCCTGGTCGTCCTCCATCGCCGCAATGGGTTCCTGATCCTGTGGCTGCTCGTGGCGCACGCGGTCGCGCAGACGATCGCCTACGCGATGGACAACGGCTACGGCATCCTCCAGCAGCTGGGCGACTTCATCGACCACTACGACGGCCTCGTGCCGGCGATCGCCGCGCTACTCCTATTGATCGCCGTGGCCGGGCTCTCGATGTCCACCGCACGGCGGCGGCTGTCGTACCAGACCTGGTACTTCATCCACCTCTACTCGTACGTTGCGATCGCGCTCGCGTTCGCGCACGAGCTGACTGTCGGGGTCGACTTCATCCGCGCGCCGCTCTCGGTCGCGTACTGGTGGGCGCTGTACGTCGTCGTCGCCGTCGCGCTGGTGTACTACCGGGTAGCGCGACCGCTGATGCGATACGACCGGCACCGGTTCCGCGTCGAACGTGTCGAGCGCGAGGCGCACGAGGCGATCTCGATCTACGTATCGGGTCGTGACGTCGCCGCATTGCCGTTCGAGGCGGGACAGTTCTTCCTCTGGCGGTTCCTCGACGGCACGCGCTGGTTCGAGGCGCATCCGTTCTCGCTCTCATCCGGCCCCGGCGCCCGGCACCTGCGCTTCACCACCAAGAGCATCGGCGACTTCACGGCCGCCCTTCCGCAGCTCCGTCAGGGCACACCGGTGATCGTCGAGGGACCGTTCGGCCTGTTCACACGCGAGGCCTGCCGGAGCACGAAGGCGCTGCTCGTCGGCGGAGGCATCGGGATCGCGCCGATCCGGCCGCTCGCGGAGTCGCTGGCGCGGGATGGAGTGGACGTCTGCGTCCTCTATCGCTGCCGCCGCCAGCGCGACATCGCGTTCCGCGGCGAGTTCGACTCGCTCGAATCGCGCTTCGGCGTCCGGGTCGAATACCTGATCAGCAACCGCGGGCCGCAGGGCTGGATCCACGCCGACTGGTTCCAGCAGGCGAACCTGGTCAAACTGGTGCCGGACGTGATCGAGCGCGACGTGTTCATCTGCGGTCCGCTTGGCATGACGCGGCAGCTGGTCCATACCCTCCGGTCGCTCGGCATGGCGGCCGACCGGATCCACACCGAGGCGTTCGACTTCTGATGAGACGCGCGCTCACGGCCTTCGCGGCCACCGTCATCGGCGTGTACTGGCTCGTGACGTTTAAGGTCACGGCCGAGCCGATCGACGTCCCGGTCGTGACCGTGCCCTCGCCGCGGGTCACGACGGCACCCGGGCAGCGCACGCCGCAGCCGACCGCCCGCACGACGACTCCAGCCACGACCGGGGGCGTGAGCGGCGGCACGGCGTTCACGGGACCGACGGTCGAGACGTTGTTCGGGCCGGTGCAGGTCCAGATCGCGTTGTCAGGGGGCAAGATCCTCGACGTCCAGGCCCTTCAGCTGCCGAGTGACCGTTCGCGATCGGCCCGCATCAGCCAGTACTCGGCGCCGATCCTCCGCTCCGAGGCGATCCAGGCGCAGTCCGCCCGCGTGGATGTCGTGTCGGGTGCGACGTACACGAGCCGCGCGTACGCCCAGTCCCTCGCGAGCGCGCTGAAGCAGGCGGGCCAGTAGCGATGCGCCGGACCGACGAGATCATGGGCATGCCCATCACCATCGACGTGCGCGACGGCGACCGTGGCACCGATGAGGCGTTCGCCGAACTCCGGCGCATCGACGCGATATTCAGCCCGTTCGCGCCGGACAGCGCCGTGTCCCGAATCAACGACGGGCGCCTGCGGGTCGACGACGCGAGCGCCGAGGTGCAGGACGTGCTCGCGCGGTGCGAGCGGCACGAAACTGCGACGGGCGGGTTCTTCAGCGCGTGGCGTGGCGCGGTGCTGGATCCGTCGGGCTACGTGAAGGGCTGGGCGATCGAGCGCGCGTGCGCGATCCTGGATGCTCATGGGCATCGCGCCTACTTCGTCGATGCCGGCGGCGACGTTCGGACCCGGGGCGAAAGCGACGCCGGCGAGCCGTGGCGCATCGGGATCCGCCATCCGGTCGAGCGCGGATCGGTCGTTCGGGTCGTGCTCGGTGGCGATCTCGCGGTCGCGACATCCGGCACGTACGAGAAGGGCGGCCACATCTACGACCCGCACACCGGCGCGCCAGCGGACGAGCTCGTGAGCCTGACGGTGGTCGGACCGAGCATCGTCGAGGCCGACGTGCAGGCGACCGCGGCGTTCGCGATGGGCGCGCGCGCGATCGACTATCTCGAGGATCTGCAGGGCTACGAGGCCTACGCGATCGGCCCGGATCTGCGCGCCACCTGGACGAGCGGGTTCGACGCGCTGTGCGCGGCTAGCTGATCTCCGCGAAGTCCTCGATCCGCGCGCCGGGGAACGGGTTGTCCGCCCGCTCGAGGCTGCGCAGCTCGACCTCATCCTGGCCGGTGCCGTGCGCCGCGATCTCGAGCGAGCGCTGCAGACGCTGGGCGTGCGAGCGGAAGCGCTCGGTGGCGTAGTCGCCGGCCTGGCCCGTGGTGACGAGGACCGGCCAGTCGCTCGACTCGAGCAGCAGCAGCTCGCGGAGCGCGTGGTCGGCGGCCCGCTTGCGCAGCGCGTCGCGTGGCGGGTCGTCCGCGAGGGCGCGGACCTTCGATGCGGCGCTGCGGATCCCATCCCACATCCAGTTCGTCTGGGGCGCGATCCAAGTCGAATGGTCGTTGTTCTTGCCCCACGAGCCCTCGGCGAG
>DASUSA010000100.1:0-3431 GCA_036375335.1 Candidatus Limnocylindria bacterium | reverse complement strand
GGAAAGCTGCAGCTTGCCCTTCCGCTCGACGTAGACCCGGAACGGCCCGTTCACCATGACTTCGGTCACGGAGTCGTCGTTGAGGAGGGGCTGGATCGGACCGAACCCGAGGATCTCATCGACGATCTGCTCGAGCATCCGCTGACGCTCGACGCGCGTGATGACCGTGCCGTCCTCGTCGATGAACCGGTTGAACATGTTCTCGATCTCGGCCCGGACGGCCTTCACGTCGGAGAGGTTGAGCCGCGGGTCGAGGTTGTTGATGATCTTGGTCTGGAGGGTCGAGCGGAGGTCGCGGTTGAGGTCTCGGGCCGGTGCCGGGGTCTGGGTGAGCGGGCCGGCCGCGGGGGCCTGGGAGCCGAGAGCGCCCTGCTCCGGGCCGTTCGCCTGACCGGGCGCGGCCGGGGTCTCGGGGGTGCCAGCGGGACGCTGGCCTTCGATCCGCCTCAGTAGCGACATATTCCGGTCCAAACCCTTCAGGGGCCCGTCAAGCGGGCGCTCCGTCCGTTGCGATGCTACGACCCTAACGGCGCATTGGGATGGTCCGGAAGGGGCACTTTTGGGCTATGGATCGGGCTTTAGACCGAGTTGACCGGCCGCTCCCCTAACGGGCGCCGAACAGCCGCAAACCCTGCTTGGGTGCGGCCTTTTGCGGTGTCGCTGCCGCCGCGCCGGCTCCCTCGCTGGCCCCGGTGAGCTTCTCGGCGAGGGTGAAGATGTCTTTTGCGACCTGGCTGTCACGGTGGCTGATGACGAACGGGACGCCTCGGTTCACCGCCAGGACGAGCGCGCGGCCGTCAGACACGATCGTGTGCGGGATCTTGCGCGCGAGGCTCGCCTCGACGTCGGACGCCTTGATCCCGCCGGAGCTGTCGTTGCGGTTCGCCACGAGCTGGACCTTCTGGTCGTCGTAGCCAAGCTTCTCCGCGATCTCCATGAACACCCGGACGTTCTTGAGGCTCGTGATCTCGAGGGTCATGAGGGTGAGGATCACGTCCGCCACGTCGAGCATCGTGAGCACTTGCTCCTGGAACGACGGCCAAGTGTCCACGACGACGTACGCGTATGACTCGCGCAGCGTCTCGAGGACCTTCTTGATGTTCGCGCCGGTGATGAGCTCGGCCGCCTCCGGGGTCGGCGGCGCGAGCAGGACCTTGATCCCGGTCGAGTGCGCGACGAGCACCGACTCGAGCACCTCGGCGTCGACCTGGTCGAACGCGCCGACGAGGTCGGCGATCGTCTTGGCCTTCGGGCTCATGTTCAGGATCACCGCGATATCGCCGAACGGCAGACTCCCGTCCACGAGGCACACCGGTTGACCGGTCGACTGGTGCAGGGCGACCGCGAGGTTGGTCGCGATGGTTGTCCGTCCCACGCCGCCCTTCGGCGAGAAGAACGTGATGATCTTGCCGCGCTGCGGCTGGAGCACGGCCGTGAGGTTCTGGCCGCCGGCGCCGCCGCCGGTCCCGGTGAAGACCGGCGCCGGAGCGGCCTGCTGGTAGCGGGAGCGCTTCACCTTCTCGATCTCGTGGACGTGACGGATCGCGTTCACGAGCTCGTCGGCAGAAAACGGCTTCACCAGGAACTCGCGTGCCCCGGCGAGCATCGAGCGGCGCAGGTAGTCCTGCTCGCCCTGGACGCTCATCATGATGATCGGAGACTCGGGCACGGTGTTCGCGATGATCTCGGTCGCCGTGATGCCGTCCATATCGGGCATGTTGATGTCCATGAGGATCACGTCGGGGCGGTCCCGCTTGGCGAATTCGACCGCCTGTTGGCCGCCGTCGGCCGAGGACACGATCATCATGTCGGACTCGAAGCCGATGAGCTTCGCGAGGTTTTCCCGCGTTTCCGCGATGTCATCGACGACGAGGATGCGGATCTTCTCAGCCATGGGCGGGACTCATGATATGCCGCGCAGCTGGTTCAACTGGATCGCAAGTGCCGCGAGCGCGCCGAGTCCGAGCGCGACGCCGTACGGGATCCACGTGTGCAACAGTCCGCCGACCGTCTCGCCCGTGCCGGCCCGAGCCGCCGAGATACGACGCGCGACGATGAACCCGATCGCGATGACCCCGCCGACGAGCGCGCCCCAGACCGCGGCCTGCAGGAGGAAGAGCGTGCCCAGCAGCGCGCCGACGGCCATCAGGAACTTCCCGTCGCCGGCCTTCAGCCCGCCGCCGGCATAGAAGGGATACGCGACCAGGAAGCCGACGGCCAATCCGACGACGTGATCGAGGATGCCGCCGTGCGTTGCCGCGAACACGCTCCCCGGGAAGCCGGCCGGACCCGCGCTCTCGAGGGCGCCGAGCACGAGGCCGACGAGCATGGTCGGATACGTCACGGCGTTGGGGATGCGACGCCAGCGCCAGTCGGTGACGATGATCGTCACGACAAAGACGACGAGCACAAGGTCCTCGATCGCGAGCAGCCCGTCGATCTGTGGTCCGCTCCCCTCTCGCCGGACGAAAAGAGCGGCGGTCGCCACGTGGCGAGCGCCGCCCTTTCGTCATGTTCGCGTCGCGAAAACTAGGTGAGGTTGTTTCCGATGTTGCTGAAGATGTTCTGGATCTGGCCGCGGAGGAAGATCATGGCGACGATCACGGCGATGGCGATGACTGCGATGATGAGGGCATACTCGACCAGGCCCTGACCGTCGTCTTCGCGAAGAAAGCCTTGAATGTTCACAGAGACCCCCCTTTCACAGCGGTAAGCGTGGGCGTATAGCGTTTCCGTCGCAAGTAGGAAAGCGGTACTAACCCCTTTGGGGGCTATCCGTACACTCCGTGGCGGAAGGGGGTGGCTCGAAAATGGCCACAGTTGCTGGCACGGCCGCCGTCGCGAGCGAGAAGGCCGGATTCGGGATCCGGGTCATCGCATTCGTCATCGATGGCGTCATCCTCGCGATCATCACCAGCGTCTTGAACAGCATCCTGTTCGCGGGCGATACCGTCCGCGGGAACGGGCTCAACACCCTGGTCGGCCTCGCCTACTCCATGTACTTCTGGTCGGCCTACGGGCACGGCCAAACCGTCGGGAACCGGGTCATGAAGCTCCGGGTCATCAAGACCGATGGCAGCGAGCTCACGCTCACCGATACGTTCCTCCGCTACGTCGGACTGATTCTCAGCTTCCTCTGCCTGTTCATCGGCGTGATCTGGGTCGCGTTCGACGCGAACAAGCAGGGCTGGCACGACAAGATCGCGAACACCTACGTCGTAAAGACCACGTAGTCGCGGGCGGGCGGGCACGGCAGGTGCTCGCCCGCCAGTCATGAGCGAGCTCCGCATTGGGACCTCCGGCTACGTGTATCCCCACTGGAAGGGACGCTTCTATCCGCGCGAGCTCCCGCAACGCGAGTGGCTCGCGTACTACGCGAGGCACTTCGACACGGTCGAGCTGAACAACCCGTTCTATCGCCAGCCCGAGCG
>DASUSA010000099.1:0-4254 GCA_036375335.1 Candidatus Limnocylindria bacterium | reverse complement strand
CAGGACCTCGATCGACTCGGCCTGCTTGTAGAAGGTCTGCAGGGTCGTGCCATCCGCGAAGCGGTCGAGGGTGCCAGCGAGATCCGCCTCGAGCCCGGGCGAGGGTCCGACGTCGACGTCGCCTCGTCGCAACGCGTCGAGGAGCGACGAACGATCGGCGAAGAACCGGATCTCGAGCCGCCCGAGGGCGGGCGCACCGAGCGCGTATCCCTTGAACGCCGACAGGGTGATGCCGATGCTCGGCAGCCAGGCCGCCACTGCGAACGGGCCGGCGTGCACCGGCTCGCGCGCGTACGTCGCTCGCTGCGCGGCGGTCGCGTTGGCGAGCAGGTGCTCGGGCAGCACGCGCGCAGCCAACGCGTAGCCGTCCCAGCGCTCGTTCGCGCGGTAGGTGAACCGGACGATCCGATCTGTCACCACGTCGACGCGCTCGACCCGCTCCGCGGTCCACCGCGCCTCGGTGCCGAGGGGCTCGCTCCGGTCGCTGTCCCACGCGAACCGGACGTCGGCTGTCGTGAGCGGCGCGCCGTCCTGCCAGATGAGATCGGGGCGCAGTTCGAACGTCGCGACAAGCCGCCCATCGGGAGCGAGCGGGTCGTCGGTCACGACGACGAGCCCGCCGTTCGCAAGGGTCGGCACGCTCACGGCGAGGCGTGGTACCAGATCGTCGTGGGCGTCGCGGCGCACGAGCTGCTCGGTGACTGCCGCCGCGATGATCCGCGCGTTCGGATCGTCGGCGAAGACCGACGCAGGCTCACCGACGAGGCCGATCACGATGTCGCGCCGCACGGGCCGCGGCGCGGCACAGCCCTGGACGATGACGACCGCGCCGACAAAGAGGAGCGCCAGGTATCGCGAGCGCACGCGGCGAAGGCTAGGGTCTGCCGGCGAACGGCTCCGAATCGCGAACACTCTGCGCCGGCGCGACGGGATCGTCCGTGCGGCGGGCCGTCGCGGCGTTCGCGGCCATGTCGCCCGCAATGGTCCGGTAATCGGTCGCGAGCGAGCTCATCGGGATATGCAGCGCGTTGCGGCCGTTCAGCATCCATCCGCCCGCGGTCACGGCGTCGCGCGAGACGTAGGGCACCGGCGGAGCGGCCTGGACGGACGCCACGGATCCCGCGAACAAGAACGCCGAGATCGCCGCGGCGATGGTCAGCTCGGACATCCGCACGAGGAGGCCGAGCCGGCCGAGCCTGCGCGGCTCGGAGGCGGTCCACCGGACCGCGGCGCGGACCCGAGCCGGACCGACGTTCGCGGTGCGGGTGCGAAGCGGCGCGAAGGCGTCCTCAAGCGCGGCATCAAGCGGCAGCCGCTGGTCGAGCGGGACGGGTGCCGGACCGAAGAGCCTCATCGAGCCTGACCGTGCATCTGCTCATCCGTAGCCGCGAGCAGGTCGGCGGGTTCGAAATCCAGGCCGGGGTGTGCCGAAAGCTGCACTCGGAGCTTCCGCAGGGCGTAGTGGAGGCGGGACTTCACGGTCCCCACGGGGACCTCGACGATCTCCGCGATCTCGGCGAGGTTCAGGCCGTTCAGGTAGTGCAGGACGACTACGACCTTGTGCTTCGGCCCCAGGGTGTCCACGCACTCGAGGACGACGCGCCGGCGCTCGGTGCGTTCGGCCGCATCGCTCGGGGACTCGACCTCGGCCGCGATGTCGTCGGTGCCGTCGTCGAGCGAGCTGAACGTGACGCCCTTGCGCGGGCGGCGGTTGTACGAGAGGTTGACGGCGACGCGATACAGCCACGGCCGCAGCGAGTCGTCCGGCTCGAGGCGCTCGATCGCGCGATGGGCCCGGGCGAAGGTGTCGACGACGATCTCCTCGGCGGCCGATGGATCCTTGGTGATGGCCATCCCGAGCCGGTAGATGCCGTCGCGGTACCGATAGAAGAGGTTGTCGAACGCGAGGGTGTCGCCGGCGCGCGCCGCGTGGACGAGCTCGCGATCACCGCGGGGCTCGGCCTCGAAGCCGTCGCCCTTCGACCGCGGCTGCCGGGTCACGGCAGGTAGCGCCGGGTCGCGCGGAGCGCCGAAGACTCGGTGAGCTCCCCGCGCTGGACGCGCTGGCCCGACTGCGGCGCGTGGATGAACGTACGCTCGCCGGTCGCGAGCGCGGTGTGCGTCACGCGATCCTTCCCGAAGAAGAAGAGGTCACCTGGACGTGCGACATCCACCGGTCTGCCTCCCAGCGCCTGCTGGTCCGCATCGCGGTCCAGCCCCACACCATTCAAAAAGTACACCTGCTGTGTGAGCCCGGAGCAGTCGAGCCCCTGCGCGCTCGTCCCACCCCAGCGGTACGGGACATCGAGGAACGACTCCGCGGTAGCGACCAGATCCGCGGGTGCCGGATAGCGCTGCGGGAGGCTCATGACCTCGACGGTGTCTCGGTCGCGGAGGTAACGCTCGTGACCGATCTGCAGCCAGTCGCCTTCGCGCTCGAGCGTCATGACGCGCACCCCGGCGGGGAGCTGGTCGACGACCTCGGCGTCCGGCGACGCCGTGGCGTGCACGCGCGCGAGCGGAACGGCGACCACCACCAGGTGCGGCGTCCGGTATTCGTTGAGGTACGCGGACCGGATCCACCCGAAGTAGAGATCGGGACCCTGGACGAACGCCCACTCACCGTGGTCGGTCAGGCGGGTCATCTGTTCGCCGGCGTGGGCCTCGTCGACGAGCTCCGCTTCGTCGTCGGGCTCGGCGCGGAGCGGCGCGACTCCGCGGTTCACGAGGCCGAGCGGCGGCCAGACCATCGAGACCCGCGTCGCCGGCACCACGGTCATGCCCGCTTGTACCGGAGGACGGGCCTGCGTGCGGCCGCCACCTCGTCGAGCCGCCGGAGCGGCGCCTTCACCGGGGCGTCGTGGACGCTCTTCGGATCGGTCGCGATGCGCTTCGCGATCCGGAGCAGCGCGTCGGCGAACGCATCGAGCGTCTCCTTCGGCTCGGTCTCGGTCGGCTCGATCATCAGCGCCTCGGGGACGATGAGCGGGAAGTACACCGTCGGTGGATGGAAGCCCTCGTCGATGAGGGCCTTCGCGATGTCGAGGCCATTCGCGCCCTGGCGCTTCTGCTTCGCCGCGGTCAGCACGAACTCGTGCATCGGCGATCGCTCGTACGCGACGTCGTAGCTCTCGCGCACGAGCGCGAGCAGGTAGTTGGCGGCGAGGATCGCGTCGCGGCCGGTCTCGACGAGACCCTCCTCGCCGAGCGTCCGGATGTACGTGTAGGCGCGCACGAGCACGCCGAAGTTCCCGATGAACGAACGGACCCGCCCGATGCTCTTCGGGTGTTCTGCTGCCGTTTCCCGGCGATACGCGCCGGACCCATCCTTGATGACCCGCGGGACGGGCAGGAATGGCTCCAGGTGGCTCTTCACGCAGAGCGGACCGGCTCCGGGGCCGCCCGCGCCATGGGGCGTGGAGAAGGTCTTGTGCACGTTGATGTGCACGCAGTCGAAGCCGAGATCCCCGGGCCGGGCGACTCCGAGGAGCGCGTTCATGTTCGCGCCGTCGCCGTAGACCAGGCCCCCCGCCGCGTGGACCGCGGCGCAGACCTCACGCACGCGCTCCTCGAACAGCCCAAGGGTGTTCGGGTTCGTGAGCATGAAGCCCACCACGTCATCACTGAGCGCCGCCTTCAGCGCGTCGATGTCGACGTTGCCGCGTGCGTCACTCTTCACCGTCGTCACGTCGAAGCCGCACATCGCGGCCGACGCGGGGTTCGTGCCGTGCGCGGAGTCGGGGACGATCACACGGCGGCGCTTCGTGTCGCCCCGGGCCTCGTGGTAGGCCTTGAACATGAGGATCGCGGTGAACTCGGCATGCGCGCCGGCGGCGGGCTGGAGCGTGACCGTGTCCATTCCACTGATCCCGGCGAGGAGCTCCTGCAGCTCGTAGAGGAGCCGCAGCGCGCCCTGCACAGTCTCGTCGGGCTGGTGCGGATGGATGTCGGCGAACCCGGGGAGCGAGGCAGCGCGGTCGTTGATCTTCGGGTTGTACTTCATCGTGCACGAGCCCAGCGGGTAGAAGCCTTCGTCGATCGAGTAGTTTCGGTGGCTGAGCGCGGTGTAGTGCCGCACGACGTCGAGCTCGCTCACCTCGGGGAGCTCGGCGGGCCGGCTGCGACGGTGAGACGCCGGGATGATCGTGTCCAGGGGGACCTCCGGCACGTCGCTCGGGGGGAGGCTGTACCCGACGCGGCCCGGCGCGCCCCGCTCGAAGATCACCGGAATGGGGCGCTTGGACAGCGACGGCG
>DASUSA010000098.1:0-3084 GCA_036375335.1 Candidatus Limnocylindria bacterium | reverse complement strand
TCGCCGCCGTCCATCATCGTCTGGCCGAACCGCGCGCGGATCCCCGACCCGACGAGCTCCTCGGCGATGACGTCGCCGCCGTGCGTCGTCCCCATGTCGAGGATCGTCGTCGTGCCGGTCACAAGCAGATCGAGCAGCCCGAGCCGTGCGGTCGCGCGGAGCGACGCCTCGTCGTGCGCTGCTTCGAGGGGCCAGATGCGGTCGCGCAACCACTCGAGCAGCGAGAGCTCTTCGGCGAGTCCGCGGAAGATCGTCTGCACCAGATGGATATGCGTCTGCACGAGTCCGGGCATGACGTAGCAGCCACTGGCGTCGATGGTCTCGCCTTGGCCATTTGCCGCGATCCGCTGTCCGTCGATCAAGAGATCGCGCACCGCCGGCGCATCGCCCGGCCGCATCGAGAGGACCGTGGCGCCGGCGATCCTCATGCCGCGCGGTCCGCCGCCACGAAGCGGCCGCGCGCGCCACTGGCGGCCTCGGGGTACACCGTGCGACCACGCACGAGCGTGCGCACGACGGCTCCGGTGAACCGACGGCCGGCGTACGGGGTGAGGCCGCTGCGCGTCAGCACCGCGCTCGGCTCGAGCGTCCACTCGCGCTCCGCATCGAAGAGCACGATGTCCGCGTCGGCGCCGGCCCTGATCCGGCCTTTCCGCGTGCCCAGACCGAAGCGGTCCGCGGGCCTGGTCGCAAGCCGCCAGGCGACGAACCCCGCGACCTTGCGCGCGTCCATGCCGGTCGCACGGCGGTGCGCCTCGGTGAAGACCGCGGGCAGCAACGACTGCACGCCGGACACACCGCCCCACGCCGCGAAGATGTCCGTTCGTCCCTTGTCTTTGTCCGCGGCGAGACAGGGCGAGTGATCAGATGCGACGAGATCGATGCGCCCGCCGAGCAGCGCCTCCCAGAGGGCCTCCCGGTTCGCCGCGTCGCGGATCGGCGGCGCGCACTTGAGAAGCGGCCCCAGCGCATCAACGTCGGTCTCGTCGAACGTGAGGTAGTGGGCGCAGGTTTCAATGCTCACATCCGTGCCCGCCTGACGGGCGAGGCCGATCGCGCCGAGCACGCCAGCCGACGACACGTGCACGATGTGCAGCCGCGCCCGGGCCTTGCGCGCGGCCGCGCAGGCTCGCGTGGCGGCGCGGATCTCCGCCACCGCCGGTCGCGACGCGACCCACGCCGACGGAGCCCGCCGATCGCTCGCGCGGACGGTCGCGGTGGCGTTCCGAATGACCTCGTCATCCTCGGCGTGGACCGCGACGAGCAGGCCGGCTGCGGCCGCGGCGCGCATCGCGGGCTCGAGGTCGGCGTCGGCGATGGCCGGGAACTCAGGCACGCCGCTGTCACAGAGGAATGCCTTCACGCCGACCGCACCGCGATCGGCGAGCTCGCGCAGGGGCGCGGGATCGGTGCCGACGAGTCCGCCCCACAGCGCGAAGTCGACCAGCGAGGTCCGCTCCGCGACAGCGCGCTTGCCGTCGAACGACGCGCCGTCGAGCACCGCCGGCAGCGAGTTCAGCGGCATGTCGATGACCGTCGTGACCCCGCCGGCCGCCGCCGCTCGGCTGCCGCTCGCCCAGCCTTCCCACTCGGCCCGTCCCGGGTCGTTGAAGTGCACGTGGGCGTCGACGATCCCGGGCATGGCGAAGAGTCCGCGCGCGTCCAGCTCCTCGTCGGCGGTCGACGCGCCCGGCTCGACGAGCGCCGCGACCCGTCCATCACGGATGAGGATGTCTCGGGCATACGCGCCGTCGGAGATCACGATCGCGCCGCGGATCGCGAGATCCACGCGCTACGCGAGCTCGATCGTGAAGTCTTGCGCGCCTTCCCAGAGCGTGAGCCGCCCGACCTCGGCGAGCTTGTCGTTGCCCTCGATCACGGTCGCGAAATGGTTTCCCGCGAGCTGTCCGACCTTGCTCGAGAAGAGCGTCGAGCCGTACGGGAACAGGATCTCGGTCTCCGAGATGCCGCCGGGGTAGATGAGCACCTGCCCCGGCGCGGGATGGCTCGTGTGATTCTCGAATGCGAGACCGTCGGCACCGCCGATCTTCCTGTCGCCCATCGGCACCCAGGTGGACTCGCCACTCCACTTGCAATGCACGAGCTTGCTCTTGAACGGGAGCATCGAGCGAATCGCGGCAGCCGTCTTCGGCGCACGTTCCTCCTCGAGCTGCGCCCGGAACGTGAATGGTCCGGCGACGATCTTCAACATCTTCACGAGCGGGGCAAGGATAGGGCTAGCATCCGCGGCCATGGCGGCCTCGCTCTCGACGCACGTGCTCGACACCGCGGTCGGACGTCCGGTCTCGGGCGTTCGCGTATCCCTCTACCGCGGGACGGAGCTCGTGGCGCGAGGCGACACCGACGGCGACGGCCGGATCACGGAGCTCGGGACGGAGCTCGCGGCGGGCTCGTACCGCCTGCTCTTCGCAGTGAAGGGTCCGTTCTTCGAAGAGGTCGCGCTGCAGGTCCGCCTCGACGACGGTCACTACCACGTGCCGTTGCTCGTCACGCCGTTCGGCTGTGTCACCTACCGGGGTAGCTGAGGCCTTCGAGCGCGCGCCGGCCCTCGCCGAGCGCGTCGGCGAAGGCGGCAGCCCGGCGGCGATCATCGAGCGCGCCCGCGACGTCATTGGGCACATGAGCGAGGCCGAGCAAATCGCCGTGCTGAACGCGCACCCGCGGATCGGCGCGACCGCCGGCCTGTCGGCGCGCTCCGCGGCCGAGCAGAACGACGGCACGACCGATCGCGTCACGTTTCGGACGCTCGAGCTGCTGAACGCGGAGTACGAGCGCGCGTTCGGCTTCCGGTTCGTCGTGTTCGTGAACGGCCGATCGCGCGCCGAGATCGTGCCGGTGCTGCAGGCCCGACTCCGGCGCCAGCGCCACGAGGAGCTCGCCACGGGGATCGACGAATTCCTCGCGATCGCGCGCGACCGTCTGGAGCGCGGCTAGGGCGCGGGCGCGCCGCTCCGGACCCACCGGCCGATGAGGTCGCGTTCCGCGTCGGTGATCCCGGTGACGTTGCCCAGCGGCATCGCCTTCGTGACGACCACCTGCTCGTACGCGCGCTGCGCGTTCGCG
>DASUSA010000097.1:0-4906 GCA_036375335.1 Candidatus Limnocylindria bacterium | reverse complement strand
GCACCGGTCACGAGCGCGATCGCGATCCCGCCGATGATGCCCGGGCCCGACAGCGTGGCGATGCCCACGAGCGCGGACCCCAGGTTCGAGATGACGGCGTACACGACGAGTCGCCGAAGATCGTTCGCGCCGGCGGCGAGGAGCGCGCCGCCGAGCGCGGAGACCAGTCCGATGGCGAGCAGGAGGTCCTGGACCTTGCTCACCTGGACGATCGCGGGCAGGAGGCCGCTCCCGGCGAGGATCTCGGCGAACGCGATGAACGTGACCGGGACGAGGACCCCGAAATAGAGGGCGAGCGCCGAGGCCGGGGCCTCGCCGGCCAGCAGCGCCGCGTGGGTGTGGAAGGGGATCGCCGCGAGCATGAGCGCGAACGCGACGAACAGCAGCACCATCAGGAGCACGACCGTCGTCGCGGGCTGGTCCTTTGGGAGGCTCGCGGCCAGCGCGAGCGCGCCGAGCCCGAGCGATCCGCCGAGGACGACGAACGAGAAGTGCCGCACCGCCGCGTCGACGCTGCGGTTCCGGTGGACCTGGAAGGTGAACGTGCCGACCGGCACGAGCAACCCGACCACCAGCACGGCGAGGATGACGATCGGTGAGGTCAGGGCGAGCACCGCGAGGACCACGGCACCGGCGACCAGCGCCGAGGGGAAGAAGTTGTAGGCGGGCTCGTCGATCAGCACGTCGATCACCAGCATCGCGATCGTCGCGAGCAGCAGGAGGCTGGCGAGCCGGCCAAGGTCCGACACCCGGAGATCCAGACCGACCAGGCGCGCGGTCGTATCCGCCGGCGTGAGGATCACGAGCGTGAACGCCCCGACGAGCGCTGCCAGGCTGAGCCGCGCGGCGAGTGTCACGCGCTTCCGCAGCGCGAACGCGATGCACGCCGCGATCGCCAGCAGGATCGCCGGCGCGGCGACGATCATGCGTCGCGCACTGCGCGCTCATTCACGATCAGGAACGCGCCCGCGAGCGCGACGACGACCTCGAGCCACGCGAGGGCGAGCGTCGCGGCGAGCCGCGGCTCCGGCGCGAGCAGCGCGAGGAGCTGCACTCCGGTCACCATGACGAGCGCCGCGAGCGACGTCCGTACGGCGCTGCGGGCCGTCAGCATGATCGCGACGCCGCTGGACAGCAGCCACGTGCCCGCGACCTCGACGATGACCCCCGACCCGTCCTGGAACATCGGCAATGTCGCGGCCTCGCCGGAGATCGTCCGGAACGACGCGTAGGCGACCGGGGTCACGATCGCGGCCGTGAACGTGCCAAGCCAGAGGCGCCAGCCGGGATCCTCGCCGTACCGGCCGTCGCCGGCCGCGATGAACAGGATGCCCGCGGCCGCGAACCCGGCGGACGCGGTGAGCGCGGCCTGCGGGATCGTCGCCGTCGGCGAGGCGATGAAGCCCGCGACCAGCGCGATCCCGACGAAGGTGACCGCGATCAGCCGCAGCCGCGTCGCGCTGTTCGCAAGGAGCGTGATCACGGCGATGATCCCGAGGTACACCACTACCGGACCGACCAAACAAGGACCGCGATGATGAGGAGTGTCGCGAGCCACACGCCGGCGCGCTGCTCGAACAGGCTGAAGATCGATGCCGTCCGCGACGTGAGCACGTCGAGGGCCGCGAAGGCGACCTGGCCCGCGGGCACGGGATCGGCGACCGCGATCAGCTCGCGCAGCCGGACGACGAGCGGCTCGAGGTCGGGCATGAACGGCCGGATCGATCGGGCGACCATCACGAGCAGCGTCGCGGTGGCGATCGCGGCGAGGAACCCGAATGGCGTGTTCGCGATGCCGGGCTCGAACGGCCGGCCGAACACCAGGCTCACGCCCTGGTACAGCGGCACCGAGACCGCGAGCCCGATGAGCGTGGTGATGCCGAGGGCCGACACCGTCGCGAGTCCGTCGAGCGCGAGCGGAACGCCTACCCGGTCCAGCCGGCGGCCGACGTGGACAAGCACGAGCACACCGATCGCGAGGAGGCCGGCGAGCGACAGTGCCTCGGCACCGATGTCCATGGCCGCAAGGGAGCCGGACCCGATGACGATTAGCCCGGTCACCGTCGCAGACGACCCTGCGATCACGATCACGTAGCCGCTCCGCGTCCAGATCGACTCCGCGAGCGCGACAAGCGCATCGGCGACCAGGATGAACAGGCCGCCCGCGATCGCCGTGGGTGTGCCGACTGCAAGCGCGATCCAAAAGGCGGCGAGCGTGACGTCGTACCGCACGACCTCCCATTGCTCCGGGAGCGCGAGCGACACACCCGCTGCGTACAGCACGCTGAGCAGCGCCGCCACGAGGATGACGTCGGCCCAATGGATCGCGTCATAGCCCGCGAGCGCGGCGACGAATGCGACTGTGAGGATCGCGGCGCGCCTCGGAAGGCGGCCGGCGTGCCACGCCGCGCCGCCGAATGCGAGCAGCCCGACGAGCCCAGCGACGATGCGCCACTCGATCGTCAGACCCGGCAGGGCGACGGCAGTGATGTCGCCCCGCGTCGTCGCGAGCAGCCTGAGGAGGAGTACCGATGCCGCGACGCCCGCCGGCATCGTGATGATCCCCCGCAGCCGCTCGAGATCGGGCCCGCGCGGCTGCGCCCGGAAGCGCCACGGGACGAACGGGTACAGCCCCGCGAACAGTGCCGCGCCGATCGACGCGGCGAGGATCGCGCCCGGGCTGACCGAAGTCGGCGAGATTGCGTCGAAGCGGAACGAGGCGCCGCCGAAGCGCGAGAGCAGCAGCGCCGCCAGCACGAAGAACTGGATGCCGACGGCGAGATACGCGGCCAACCGCGTCGTGGCGGGAAGCGGTGCGACCGCCAGCGCGGCCAGGACGGTGATCGCCGCGAGCACGCCGAGGACTACGGTCCCGGCGATGAGATCCTCCGTCACGGCGAGCGCGAAGAAGACCAGCCCGAGTCCGAGGATCGCGCTCGGTAGCAGCGGATGCCGCCGGGTCGCGCGCGCCGCGCCGAAGAGGCCCGCGCCGGCGTAGGCCGCGCCGACGGCGACGCCGATCGCGGCGATGCCGTCGAATCGATAGCTCGCTCGGACTGTCGGTCCGCCGGCGGCCGACCACTCCCAGAGGGCGCGGCCGGCCGCATTGGCTGGATCGATGAGTGTCGCGAGCAGGAGCGGCGCGACGCACGCGAAGATCGCCGCGATGACTGCGAGCGGCAGGGCGTACTTCGATCGCGTCGCGAGCAGCAGCCCAGCGAGGGCGAGCGCGGTGGCGGAGGCGATGAGCGGAAGCTCAGCCGTCACGACCACCTGCGGTAAGGTAAGCCACGTGGACTTGCGGTTACTCCCTCAGCAACAGCTCAAGGTCACACCCAAGCAGATCGCGGCGAACTACATCCTCCAGCTCTCCTCGCTGGAGCTTCAGGACGTCATTAACCAGGAGCTCGAGGAGAACCCCGCGCTCGACCTGGAAGAGGTCCAGGTCTGCCCGCTCTGCGGCAATCCACTGACCGGGCGGGTCTGCCTGAACTGCTTCGGCGCCGGAAAGGCGGGCGCCGCCGAGCAGTACAGCGAGAGCGAGCCGCTCGAGGGCACCAGCCTCATGGCGCGCGACGAGGAGGAGGGTGACGAGTTCGACCCGATCGTGCGCGCGGAGGCCGAGCAGACGCTCGCCGAGTACCTCTCGTGGAACGTGCGAGTGCTGCTGCCGAAGAGCCTGCACGTCATCGCCGAGTACCTGATCGGCAACCTGAACGACAACGGCTATCTCGAGGGCAGCCTCGAGGACGCCGCGACGGCGTGCAAGGTCTCCCTCGCCGACGCCGAGCGCGTGCTGAAGGTCATCCAGTCGATCGAGCCATGGGGTCTCGGCGCCCGCGACATCCAGGAGTGCCTGTTGATCCAGATGGAGCATCTCGCCGAGGCGGGTGAGGCTGTGCCGCCGCACGCCCGGCAGATCGTCGCCGAGCATTTCCGGGAGCTCGGCGAACACAAGTTCGGCGACGTCGCCCAGGCCCTGCGCATCACACGCGACGAGGTGCAGGCGGCCTGGGACTACATCAAGACCAACCTCAACCCGTACCCGGCGCAGGCGTTCGCGGCCGGTCCGGATGGCACGAGCATCGGCGGCCGCCAGGTCACCCTCCGGCCGGACGTGATCATCGTGAAGAACGAGCAGGAGGACTTCGAGGTCGAGGTCATCGAGTCACGCCGCTTCTCGCTGAAGGTGAATCCGGTCTACCGCCAGCTCGTCGGCCAGATCCAGGCGGCGCGCACCGCGAAGACCGAGGCGCCGTCGATGGACGACAAGGAGAAACAGCACATCCGCGAGTACGTCACCCGCGCGAAGTTCTTCATCGACAACATCAATCAGCGACGCCAGACGATGGCCCGGATCACCCAGGTGATCGTCGAGTGCCAGCACGACTTCCTCGAAAGGGGCATCCAGAGCCTCCGACCGCTCACCCGCGCGGAGGTGGGCGAGCGGATCGGGATGCACGAGTCCACGGTGAGCCGCGCGACAGCAGGAAAGTACGTGCTCCTACCTGCGGGTCAGGTGGTGCCGTTCTCGCTGTTCTTCACCGCGTCGCTCGGAACGAAGGACGTCATCAAGAACATCATCGACGCGGAGGACCGTAGTCATCCGTACTCGGATCAGGAGATCGTCGAGAAGCTGCGCAACGAGCATGGGATCATCCTCGCGCGACGGACCGTCGCGAAGTACCGCGAGGAACTGCAGATCCTGCCGGCGAGGTTGCGGAAGCGCGCCTAAGCGCGCTTCGAGGCATTCCCCTTCGGCGGCGGCGCACCGAGCGTGGTCTTGATCTCGTCGAGCGCGCTCGCGTCGATGTGGTAACCGAACGACGTCCGGCGGACGCCCGCGAGGTCCTTTCCCCGAAGCGCGTCACGGAGCGCGTGCTCGCGCCAGCCGATCTTCGTGGCG
>DASUSA010000096.1:0-3638 GCA_036375335.1 Candidatus Limnocylindria bacterium | reverse complement strand
GAGGCGTTCGCCCTCAGTGCGCACGCGATCGAAGCGCGGGCGCATATCGAGATCGTGGACCGCGTCGATCGAACAGCCGCAGATCGAATCGTGGGGATGGTTCTCGAGGAGCGTGCGCCACAGCGAGCGCAGCGTCTCGCCCGACGTGCCACCCGCGAACGCGTCGAGCGGTTCGCACCGCTCGAGCAGGAGCCGCTCGCATCTGGCGTTCTCCTGCTTGATCCACACCCGGGTGGAGTTGACGCCGCGCAGGATCGGCCGGTACTTCCCGGACACCATCTCGCCGCTGTAGACGCCGCGCGGCGTGGGCACCGCCGCGATGAATTCCTCGAGCGTCGCGATCGTCGCCTTCGTCCGCGGCGCGACCTGGCCGATCGCGTCGACGGCCTCCGGGAGCTTCTCGAACGCGGAGGTGTGATCGGTGCCCACCATGAACAGGAGTGCATCGCCCGCGGCATACGGTGCGATGCTGTCCATGATCCGCGGCAGCATCCGCCGCACGCGCCGCCGGACGTCCGCCACCGGCTTGAGCCCCTCGGCCACGAGCGGCAGCGCGTTGTCGTAGTGCCCGACCTGGTGGGATGCGATCACCCGGTCGCCCGACGGCGACTCCCAGTTGAACTCGCTCCCCAGCTCCTCGCCCTCATCACCGACCCCGCGTGCGAATACATAGGAGTCGTACCCGAACCCGCGGAGCACCTGGGGGAGCTGGGCGGGATGCCCGAACGGATCAGCGACGTACGCAACCCGCGAGGCACGGCCGAACGACGCCGCGACGCGCAGGCCCTCCTGCAGGTTGCGCACGATCGACTCGCCCGACACGAGCAGGAGGTCGGCGAGGACGTACCACGGCCCGACGAGCAGCCGGTCGGCGCGGACGAGCGCCTCGATGCGCGGACGGTCGGCCGGCCGCACGGCGAGGTGGTCCTCGAGCGGGATGGTCTGGCCGTCGAACGTGAACGAGCGGAAGCGTGGCTCGCCCTCGAGCAGGTCGAGCAGCGAGCCGACCATCGGCACGAGCTTCGCGCGGAAGCTCTCGAAGCGCTCGTACCACTCGCGGTCCCAGTGGGTGTGCGGCACGACGAACGCGCGCCACGGGTAGAGGCGGAGCACCCACGCGACGATCGGCGGGGCGGCGAGTCCCCAGAACGTGCCGACGATCGCGCCACCGACGGCATCGAGCGGGTAGTGCACGCCGACGAACACGCGTGACAGGCCGACCGCGAACGCGAGCAGGAGCGCGAACGGCCGAAAGCGCGGGAAGCATTGACCGAAGGCGACCGCGGCCCCGAACGCGAGCGCGGTATCGCCCGACGGGAACGAGTACGAGCCCGGTTCGGCGATGATCGGCTTGAGCGCGTCCGGGATCGCGAGGAACGGCCGCTCTCGCTGGAACACGTGCTTCAACGACTCCGCCGACGCCCACGCGAGCACCAGGCCGACGAAGACCGTGAGGGCGACCCAGAGGCCGCGGCGTCCGCCGCGAGTGCGCCACATCACGACGCCGAGCAGCCACCACTGCAGGCCGAAGAAATTGAGATACGTGATCGCGATCGCGACGACCGCGATGAGCGGGTTGCGCGCCGCGACGATCGCGGAGTACAGGCGCTCGTCGAAGGCGAACAGCTGATCCATCAGCGCGAGCGGACGTGGCGCCAGATGAACAGACCGACCGCGGCGACGATCGCCGCAGCGACGAGATAGTCGAGCCCCTTGAGCGACTGCTTGATGTCGACCCAGCGGTCACCCAGGACCACGCCACCCCACACCAGGAGCATCACCCACGGGATCGCGCCGAGGATCGAGAACGCCACGAAGCGCCACAGCGGCATGCGGGCGATGCCTGCGGGGATCGAGATGAATGTTCGGACGACGGGGATCATCCGCGACACGAAGACCGTGATGTCGCCCCAGCGCTTGAAGTGGCGATCGGCCGCGTCCAGGTCGTGCATCGAGATGAGGACGTACCTCCCGTAGCGCTCGAGGAGTGGGCGGCCCCCGTACGCGCCGATGGCGTAGGCGATGAGCGAGCCGAGGGTGTTGCCTGCGACACCGGCAGCGACCGCACCCCAGTAGGACCACGGCGCGTGCGTCAGCGGCTCGGGGATGCCGCGGGCCACCGAGAACCCGGCGAATGGAAGGATGATCTCGCTCGGGATCGGGATCGCGGCGCTCTCCACGGTCATCGCAAGGACCACGCCGAGGTAGCCGAACGCGGCGTAGGCGCGTTCGAGCAATGGCAGGACATATGCGTCGATGGCCTCAAGCACCCCGGTATCATCGGGCACGAGGAAGCAGGGCGGGCCGGGGGAGAACGACGGCAGGGAGACGCCCGTGCGCCAGACGACCGCAACCGCACTCGACGCTCGGCTCCGCGACGGCCTCTCGCGCGTCGCCGGGGCCGACCTGCTCGTCGGGATCCCGAGCTTTAACAACGCCTCGACCGTCGGTCACGTCGCGCGGACGGTGGCCGCAGGCCTGCGCACGCACTTCCCGGACTCGAGCCCGGTCATCGTCAACGCGGACGGCGGCTCGAAGGACGGCACCAGCGAGGTCGTCGCGAGGTCCACCGACGGGCTCCCGACGATCACCGGCGCCTACATCGGCCCGCCGGGCAAGGGCTCCGCGTTCCGGGCGATCTTCGAGATCGCGACCCAGCTCGGGGTCGAAGCGTGCGCGGTGGTCGACAGTGACCTTCGGAGCATCACGCCCGAGTGGGTCAACCGGCTGATCTCGCCGATCAAGGACGGGAGCGCCGACTACGTGACGCCGCTCTACGCCCGTCACAAGTTCGACGGCACGATCACGAACAACGTCGCATACCCGCTCACCCGGGCGCTCTACGGCCTGCGGCTGCGTCAGCCGATCGGCGGCGAGTTCGGCTTCAGCCCGGAGCTTGCGCGCGATTTCCTGGATGGCGCTGCGTTCGGCGGCGGCGACGTGTGGCAGTCGGACGTCGCGCGCTTCGGAATCGACATCTACATGACCACCACCGCGCTCGTGCGCGGCAAGACGGTGGCGCAGGCGTTCCTCGGCGCGAAGATCCACGATCCGAAGGATCCCGGCGCGGACCTGGCACCGATGTTCACCCAGGTGGTCAGCACGCTGTTCCGGCTCGCCGCGGCGAACGGGGATGCGTGGATGGGCGTGCGCGGATCGAAGCCGGTGCGGATCGTCGGGTCAATCGACCCGGTCGAGCCCGAGGCGGTCAACGCCAGCGTCGGAATCCTGCAGCAGAAGTACGCCGCCGGCCGCATCGAGCACGAGGGCACCTGGCGCGAGATCCTCTCGACGCCGGTCCCGGATCGGATGGATGACGCCGCGTGGGCGCGGATCGTGTTCGACTTCCTTGTCGCGTCCAAGCAGAAGCCGGCCGAGACCCAGCGCTACGTCGGCGCACTCGTGCCGTTGTACTTCGCGCGCGTCGCGAGCTTCATCGCCGAGGCCAAAGATCTGGACACCGAGAAAGCCGAAGCGCTCATCGAGCGCCAAGCGGCGGTGTTCGAGACGCTGAAACCCGAACTGATCGCCCGCTGGTGAGCGTCTCCATGAAGGAGGACGGCCTCGTCCTCGTATCCGAGGACGATGGCAGCCTGCCCATCGGCACCGCCTCGCCGCTCGGGCTCTATTACCACGAC
>DASUSA010000095.1:0-3907 GCA_036375335.1 Candidatus Limnocylindria bacterium | reverse complement strand
CCCTTCGTCGAGCCATAAAGGCTAACTCCGTCGAGCGCGGAGCAAAGGCACCCCTCAGGCGCCACGCCCGCGGCGGCATGGCAGACTCTGCCGCGTACCCCCTCACCGGAGCCCCCCAATCAATGGCTCGCCACGCGACGGGCTCACCGCGACCGAGACCTACACGGCGACTCGAAGCGCGAGAGCAAACGCGGTGCGCACAACCAACGATCCGCCTAAGGGCTCGGGTCCTGCGGACAACCACGTCGAATCATGAAGAACATCGACTCAATCGTCCCAAACCCCGCTGCGTCGCGTGAACCCGGGCGTGCGAGCGACCAGCGATCTCGGGTGAGGTGGACTTGTGCTTTTGCCCGATCGTCTCATCCCTGATCGGAGACATGCTTGGCTCGGCCGCTCCGACGACTGTCGTCCGCGGACTGGCTCTCGGTGTGCGCCCAGAAGCAGCCGCGGGTCGCCCCCCGAGCCGGCGCGACTGCTTTGCAAAGGCATTCCGAGCGCGGAGCTCGCCGGTGTCGGCATTGTCGCGTTGGACGAGACCCAGAAGAGCCGCCTGGCCGACCGACGGCTGCTGGGTCGCTGACGATGCGGGAGCGCTGGTGACCAGCCGCTCCCGCGGAAACCTCCTTTGCCGCTACGACGAGCATTTCGTCGCCGCTGGCGACGGCGCCCCTTTGCGCGGAACTCGAGTACCTCGCGGTCGTTGAAGGGGTAAAGGCCTGCCGAGCCGACCTCGGAGACGCGCCTACCGCGCAAAGGAGGGCTGTCGGGATCTGCGCCGACAGACGCCTCTGGACATCAAAGCGGGTCCGGCCGCGGCCGATCGCTCCCGGTCGTATTGCGGTCCCGCGGCCCGGTTCTCCGCGCGTGATGCTCTTGACGCGATTGCGCTTGGCAAGCTGGGCTCCAACTGAAGCGCAGAAGTGATCGTGCGGACGGCGGTGGGCTGATCGTTGGAGACGGGGCATGGGATGCGTCGCTGCTTGTGGTCCGGAAGCGGTCGCGCTGAGCAGAGCCACGGCATCGACACGCTGGCTCGTTTGCGGTGCAGGCGGTCGCGTTGCTCCCGGGGGCGCCGTGGCGGAGTTCCGGATCGTCGGGCCTCGAGCAGCACTTTCCTGAGCGATGAGATTGCTGGTCGTCGTCCCGAGCGAGAGCCTCGATAGCGACGATCACGTCATGCCGGGGCGCTGCTCCGCCGGCCAACCGAGAGTCTCGGAAGAGCGGGTGGATGTGCTCGTACTACCGCTCGCCCAGGCGAGGCGGCACCCCCGCAGTGGCTCTCCGCCCTCAGTTGTGGGAATGGTCCAACCGCCCCGCCTCCGCCTCGGGCACCGTCTCCACGTGGAGCCGGCCGTCACGCAGGTCGACCCGCACGCGCTGGCCGGGCTCGATCTCGCCAGCGAGCAGCCGTTCCGAGAGCTCGTCCTCCAACAGCCGCTGGATGGCTCTCCGCAGCGGGCGCGCCCCGTACTGTGGGTCGAAGCCGGCGTTCGCCAGGTACTGGACCGCCTCGTCCGACACCTCTAGCTCCACGCGCTGGGCACGCATTCGCCGCGCGACCCGGCCGAGCAGCAGCCGCGTGATCTGCATGAGCTGATCTCGGTCAAGCGAGCGGAACACGATGATCTCGTCGATCCGGTTAAGCAGCTCGGGCCTGAAGGTCTGCCGCAGCATGTCCATCAGCTCGTCCTTCAGCTCCTCGAACGACTCGTTGCGCCGGGCGTGCGCCTGGATGCGGTCGGCCCCCAGGTTCGAGGTCATGATCACGACCGTGTGCCGGAAGTCGACGGTGCGGCCCTGGCCGTCCGTGAGGCGTCCGTCATCGAGCAGCTGCAGGAGGATGTTAAAGACGTCGGCATGCGCCTTCTCGATCTCGTCGAGCAGCAGCACCGAGTAGGGACGCCGGCGCACGGTCTCGGTGAGCTGACCGGCATCCTCGTAGCCGACGTAGCCCGGCGGCGCGCCGACTAGGCGCGACACGGTGTGGCGCTCCTGGAACTCGCTCATGTCGAACCGGACCATCGCGTCCTCGTCGCCGAACAGCGTTTCGGCGAGCGCCCGTGCGAGCTCGGTCTTGCCGACGCCGGTTGGCCCGAGGAATAGGAACGAGCCGACCGGCCGGTTCGGATCGCCGAGCCCGGCGCGTGCGCGCCGCACCGCGCGGGCGACCGCCTCGACGGCCTCGTCCTGCCCGACCACGCGCTCGTGGATCTGAGCCTCGAGGCCGAGCAGCCGCTCGCGCTCCTCCTGGGTCAGCTGTGAGACCGGGATCCCGGTCCGGCGCGACACGACCTCGGCGACGTCGTCGGCGAGCACCTCGGCGGCACGCTCGCGTCCGCCGGAGCGGCTCTCGTCCAGCTCCTCACGTAGCCCCTCGATGTGCGCCTTCAGCGTGTTCGCCCGCTCGTAGTCCTCCGCCGCGACGGCCTGATCGCGCTCACGCTCGTTGCGCGCCATGTTCTCCTCGAGCGCGCGGCGGTCCGCCGGCTTGGTCTTCGCGCGGATACGCACCCGCGCCGCGGCCTGGTCAATCAGGTCGATCGCCTTGTCCGGAAGGAAGCGGTCGGTGATGTAGCGGTCCGACAGCTCCGCCGCCGCCACCAGGGCCTCCGGGCTGATCCGGACGCGGTGGTACGCCTCGTAGCGGTCGCGCAGTCCGTTCAGGATCTCGATCGTCTCCTCGACCGACGGCTCGTCGATCAGCACGGGCTGGAAGCGGCGCTCGAGCGCGGCGTCCTTCTCGATGTTGCGCCGGTACTCGTCGACGGTCGTGGCGCCGATCACGCGAAGGTCGCCGCGTGCTAGCGCCGGCTTCAACATGTTGGAAGCGTCCATGGAGCCTTCGGCCGCCCCCGCCCCCACGATCGTGTGGAGCTCGTCGATGAACAGGACGAGGTCGTCGCCGTGGTCGGTCACCTCATCGATCACCGACTTGAGGCGGTCCTCGAACTCGCCGCGGTACTTCGTGCCCGCGACCATGCCGGCCAGGTCGAGAACCACCAGCCGCTTGCCCGCGAGCGTCTCAGGCACCTCATCGTTGACGATCCGCTGGGCGATGCCCTCCGCGATCGCCGTCTTTCCCACGCCGGGGTCGCCGATCAGCACAGGGTTGTTCTTCGTGCGCCGGGAGAGGATCTCGATCGTCTCCTCGATCTCGTCGGCGCGCCCGATCACCGGATCCAACTTGCCCTGCCGGGCCGCTTCGGTGAGGTCGCGACTGTACTCGTCGAGCGTCTTCGTCTGGCTAGCCGGCCTCCCACCCTCACCAGTAGGCGTGACGCCGCGGATCACGGCTCCGCGGAGCGCCGTGTGCGACAGGCCGAAGCGCGCCAGCAGACGCCCGGCGTCCGACTCCGTGTCCCGCGCCAGCGCCAGCAGCACGTGCTCGGGTCCGAGATACGACGAGTTCAGCTCGCGCATCTCGTCGTACGCCCGGAGCAACGCGGCCTTGGCCTCGGGCGAGAGCGACGGCGCCACGTCCGTCCGTCCCCCGCGCTCCGCCTCGTCTTCGACCTGCGCCGCGATCGCGGCGGGATCACCGTCGGCGTGGCGGACGATCTGCGCGACGAGGTCGTCCTGCATCGCCGCCCACAGCAGGTGCTCGGTGTCGAGATCGAGGGAGCCCCAGTCGAGCGCCAGCTGCGCCGCGCGCCGTAGAAGCTCGCGCGTCGCATCCGAGAAGAACTGCGTGATGTCGACCTGCTCGACTGGCCGGCGCGCGAGTGGCGCGGAGGTTCGCGTGCCGGTAGGGCCTGTGGCCCCCTCGATGCCGAATGGCCGGTCGAAGAACTCCGAGAAGAACTCGTCGAACAGGCTACCCCGGCGGCGCCGAAAGTCGCCGAAAGGATCGTTCGTCGCCATGTCAGACCTCCTGGCGCGCGCGTTTGGTGCCGTGAATCGGCCT
>DASUSA010000094.1:0-3121 GCA_036375335.1 Candidatus Limnocylindria bacterium | reverse complement strand
GACCGCGGTGAACGGCAACCGGATCGCGGCGGCCGGCATGCTCCTCGCGGTCGCGGCCACGTTCTTCGACGTCGAGTTCCAGAGCTACGGGACCACCGGGCTCATCGTCACCGTCGCCGGGCTGTTGATCGGCGGTGCCGCGGGCTTCTACGGCGCGCGGGTCGTGAAGATGACCGCGATGCCCCAGATGGTCGCGCTCTTCAACGGGGCGGGCGGCGGCGCGGCCGCGCTCGTCTCGATCCTCGAGCTCATGCGCGGCCTCGGCGCCGGCGGCCCGGGGGTCACGCCCGGCGAGGCGATCAGTTCGATGCTTGGGCTCATGATCGGCGCGGTCTCGTTCTCCGGCAGTGCAATCGCGTTCGGCAAGCTGCAGGGGCTCATCACCCCGCGTGCGTTCAAGTACGGCGGTCAGCAGATCGTCACGAGCGTCCTGTTTGGCGGGATGATCGTGCTCTCGCTCCTGCTCACCGCATCGGTCGCCGGTTGGATGACAGTGCCCCAGTTCCTCGTGATGGCCGGCGTCGCGGTGCTCGCGCTGCTCTTCGGCGTCGCGCTCGTGATGCCGATCGGTGGCGCCGACATGCCGGTGGTGATCTCGCTGCTCAACGCGTTCACCGGCCTCGCCGTCGCGGCCGCAGGCTTCGTGCTCGGGAACCAGCTCCTCATCGTCGCCGGAACGCTCGTCGGCGCGTCGGGCACGATCCTCACCCGCCTCATGTCCAAGGCGATGAACCGGTCGATCGCGAACGTGCTGTTCGGCGCGTTCGGCGCGGCGCCAGCGGGCGGCGCCGAGACCGGCGGCGCGATGCGCGCCGACGACGGCCGGACCGTACGGGCGACGACGGCAGAAGACGCCGCCACCCTGCTCGCGTATGCGCGGAACGTGATCATCGTGCCTGGCTACGGCCTTGCGGTCGCGCAGGCCCAGCACAACGTGCGCGAGCTCGCCGACCTGCTCGAGTCGCGCGGCGTGAACGTCGTCTACGCGATCCACCCGGTCGCCGGCCGGATGCCCGGGCACATGAACGTGCTGCTCGCGGAGGCGAACGTGCCCTACGAGAAGCTGATGGACATGGACGCGGTTAACCCGGAGTTCCCGCGCGCCGACGTCGCCCTGGTGATCGGCGCGAACGACGTGACCAATCCCGCCGCGCGCAGCACGAAGGGCAGCCCGATCTACGGGATGCCGATCCTCGATGTCGACAAAGCGCAGCAGATCATCGTGATCAAGCGAAGCATGAAGCCGGGCTTCGCCGGGATCGACAACGACCTCTACCTCGACCCGAAGACCCAGATGCTGTTCGGCGACGCGAAGGAAGCCGTCGCGAAGCTCGTCGCGGGGGTCAAGGCCTCCTAGCGGCCGCGATCCAGCTCCGGGCGAGGGCCTGATGCTCCGCCCAGGCCGCCCAGACGGACTGCGCCCACCGCGTCAGGGCGGCGTGCCGGTCCTCGGGCGCCGCTCCGATCACATCGTCGATCGTCACGTCCCCACGGCGCGCCGGTACCGTCGGTTTCGCCACCTCGCGCGTGCCGCTGAGCCAGCGTTGCACCGCGCGCAACAGCGACTGGTCACCGCCATGCTCGAGGGCGATGCACACCCCGGTCAGATGCGCGACGAGGGATCGGCCAGAGGCGATGTACTTGGCGTGTTGGACCGAGTAGCAGTCGACGACGAGGCGCCAGTCCGTCGCGAGCTCCGAATCGTCGAAGCGCTCCATCCCGAGGGTCTGGAACCGCTTCTCGCAGCCCTCGCTCGTCGCGGCGCCGGGTGCGCCGCACTCGGGGCAGCTAATACCCGACGTACACCACGCGCTGCTCGGTGAAGAAGTCGAACGCCGCGGTCCCGCACTCGCGATCGCCGAAGCCCGAGTCCTTGATCCCGCCGAATGGGACGTGGGCCTCGCCACCGAGCGTGGGCAGGTTCACGTGGAGCATCCCCGCTTCCGAGGCCTCGGCGTACCGGAACGCCGAGTGCAGGTCGCGCGTGTAGATCGACGACGAGAGGCCGTAGCCCACCGCGTTCGCCTTCGCGAGCGCCGATTCGAGATCCTCCGCCGGGATGACGCTCACCACCGGGCCGAAGATCTCGTCCTGCGCGACGCTCATCCGCGGATCGACCTCGGTGAAGATCGTCGGCGCGACGAAGTAGCCGTCGTTCATGCCGGCGTCCGTCCCATCGCGTACGAGCGTCGCGCCCTCACGCTTGCCGTCGGCGATCTTCGCCCGCACCTTCTTGAGCTGCGACGCGTCGACGAGCGGTCCCATCTTCACACCGTCGGCTAGACCGTCGCCGGGCATGAACGACTCGGCCTTCGTGCCGAGGAGCTTCACGAAGTCCGCGAGCAGCGGCTTCGCCACCACGGCGCGGCTGGTCGCCGTGCAGCGCTGGCCGGTCGCGCCGAACGCCCCGGACGCGACGCTGTCGGCGGCCTTGTCCAGATCCGCGTCGGCGAGCACGATGACCGCGTTCTTGCCGCCCATCTCGAGCTGGACCTTGCACAGGCGCTTTGCCGCCTGCGCGTACAGCGCGCGGCCCACGGCGGAGGAGCCGGTGAACGAGATCGCCTTGATCCGCTCGTCGTCGACGAGCGCGCTCGAGAGCGCCTCGCCCGACCCGAGGACGAGGTTGAGCACGCCGTCGGGGAGTCCCGCGTCGAGGAAGCACTGCACGACCTCGGTCGCGCAAAGCGGGGTGAGCGAGGCCGGCTTGAACACGACCGCGTTACCCGCGACGAGCGCCGGCGCGATCTTCCAGGCCGGGATGGCGATCGGGAAATTCCACGGCGTCACGCAGGCGACGACGCCGAGCGGCTCGCGGGTCGTGTAGATGAGCGTGCCGCGCTGGGCCGAGGGGATCGTCTCACCGGAGAGGCGCGTCCCCTGGCCGCCCGAGAACCGCACGTTCGCGATCGCGCGGTCGACCTCCGCGAATGACTCCGCGAGGACCTTGCCCTCCTCCTCTGTGAGCAGCCGCGCGAGCTGGTCGCGGCGGCGCTCCATGAGGTCCGCAGCCTTGCGGACGATGTCGCCGCGCTGTGGCGCCGGTGTCGCCCGCCACGCCGGGAAGGCCCGCTCCGCTGCATCGATGGCGTAGCGGATGTCGGCCGCGATCGATGAGGTC
>DASUSA010000093.1:0-3256 GCA_036375335.1 Candidatus Limnocylindria bacterium | reverse complement strand
CGCCAGGGACCACGACGGATGCGCTCGAAGCGGCTGCGCGTGCGATCGCCGAGCAGCACGACGGCGAGGCCGACGTGACGATCGAGCGCATCGCGTCGGAAGAGCCGGCGCGCGTCGCGCGCACGACGCCGGTCGCGAGCGCGTTCGTTCGCGCGATCGCGGGCATCGGCGGCCACGCGGCGTTCAAGGAGAAGACCGGCACGAGCGACATGAATGTGCTGCTCCCCGCGTGGGCCTGCCCGATGGTCGCGTACGGCCCCGGGGATGCGCGTTACGACCACACGCCGATCGAGCGGCTCGCGCTCTCCGATTACGGTCGGTCGATCGCGGTGCTGAAAGACGTGCTCCGGAGGGCAGCCAGCCGCTAGCATGACCGCGCCGGAGCGCCTCCGACGAGGCTCGGGCCGAAGGGGGAAGGGGTGCTCTCGAAGCGGCTTCAGCGCCAGCGGCTGATCCTTGCCGCCCTCGCGGCCCTCGGCATCTTCCTCGGGGCCCTGGCGTTCGACGCGCATCTCCTCGACTCGAGCCTCCAGGCGGTCACGTACGACACCTTCATCACCTATGCGCCCGGCAAGCTCTCGAACCAAGTGACGGTCATCGCGCTCGACGACCGGGCCGTCAGCCGCTACGGGACGTACCCGCTCCCGAGGCAGGCCTGGGTCGATCTGCTGAGCGCCCTGAAGCCGCTGGCGCCCCGACTGGTCGCGTTCGACATCGGGTTCTACGACCAGTCGGCGAATCCGGACCAGGATCGGGCGCTCGCGGCCGCGATCAAGGATTCGGGGAACGTCATCCTCGCGATGGAGGGCACCGGCTCGCACATCGACGGTGATGGCGCGGTCCGGTACAGCGCCGAACAGCTCCCGATCCCGATCCTCCGGGAGGCGGCCGCCGGCCTCGGCGCCGTGAACGTCCGACCCGACGACGATGGCCGGGTCCGCAGCGCGGAGCTCGCGATCGATACGCCGAGCGGCCGCTACTACTCGCTGTCCCTCGTCGCGACGGCGCGTTCACTCTTCGCCGGCAAGCAGGTCTCAGGTGACGAGACCACGCTCGCGCGACGCGGCGACACGCTGGTGCTCCCGGGACGCGCCGGGACCGCGGACCGCGTGATGCCGATCGACCAGAGCGGCCATATGCCGATCTACTACGCCGCCCTGCCCTCCGAGGACCTCACCGCGTCGCAGGGAAGTGCGCCCTGTGCCGACCCGAGCGAGTTCTGCGTGATCTCACTGGCCGACGTGGTCGCGGGTAACGTGTCGCGCGATCTCATCGCGAACCGCACCATCCTCATCGGCGCGCACACGCTCTCCGCGGTCCCCGACAACTACCCGGTGCCGAACAGCGGCGGGCGGAAGATGTGGGGCGTCGAGATCTGGGCGAATACCGCCGCCTCGATCTTCACGAACCGCTACCCCGAGACCCGTGAGAGCTTCCCGGTCACCCTCGCGGAGCTGGTGATCGCGACGATGGGCGGGATCCTGCTCGTCGCTGCATTCCGGCTCTACGGGTTCCTCGCCGCCCTCGGCGCGCTCGTGGTCTACGGCTACGCGCGATACCTGTTGTTCTCCGCCGCGACGGGCGGGCTCATCGGGCAGGGTGCGATCGCGGTCGCGTCGTTCGGCTACCTCGTCCCGGCCGCGTTCTGGTGGGTCGTCGCGCTCGGCTATCTGCTAGTCGAAGAGCAGCGCGCGGTGACCAGGACACAGACCACGTTCGGCCGGTTCGTCACCCCGTCGATCGCGCGCACGATCATGGACATCGAAGAGAGCGGGAAGCTCGCCCTCGGCGGTGAGGAGAAGCGGGTCACCGTACTGTTCGGTGACATTCGCGGCTTCACCGGGCTCAGCGAGGGGATGACCCCCGGCGTACTACTCGACACGCTGAACCGTTACTTCGAAGGGATCGTGAACATCGTCAATCGCTACGAAGGCACCGTGAACAAGTTCAACGGCGACAACATCATGGTCATCTGGGGCGCGCCACTCGCGGTCGCGGACCCGGCGCGCAAAGCGGTGCAAGCGGCGCTCGAGATCCAGCGCTGGATCGTCGGCGAGCGCGGCACCGGTGGTCCGGACGTGTCGTTCGGCTTCGGCATCAACACCGGCCCCGTCGTGGCGGGATTCCTCGGCGCGCTCGGGCGCATGGAGTACACCGTCATCGGCGACACCGCGAACGTCGCGTCGCGACTGACGTCGAACGATATCGCGCGCCGTGACCAGGTCGCGGTGAGCGCGGAGACGCTCTCCGAACTGGGCCCAGACGTCGTTGCGGTCGATCTCGGCGACGTGCAGGTCAAAGGTCGCGCGGAGCCGGTACGGTGCTACCAGGTGAACAGCCTCGGGTCGATCGAGAGCCCGAATCCCGCACCCGCGCCCGAGCGCCCGATCCGCGCCGCCGCAGTGGCCGGGTATCACTAGGTTGGTCCGGCGATGATCGACGACAAGGTCGCGTTCGTGCTGATGAAGCTGAGCCACCTCGCGGTGCAGCGCGACCGGGAGGCCTACCTCCGCGGGCTCATTGACCTTTGCGCGCAGGCCTGCGACGCCGAGCGTTGCACCGTGTACTTCGTCGACCAGGCGAAGCAGGAGCTCTGGTCCCGGATCGCGTCACGCACCGCGATCGAGATCCGGCTGCCTCTGGGCACCGGCATCGCCGGGCAGGTCGCGATGACCGGCGAGACGATCAACGTCCCGGACGCGTACGCCGATCCGCGTTTCGACCGGAACGTCGACCTGCGGAGCGGCTACCGGACGCTGAACATGCTCGTCGTGCCGGTGTGGGATCAGGCCGGCCGGTCGGTGATCGGCGTGCTGCAGGTCCTCAACAAGCGGAGTGGTCCGTTCGAGCGGCGCGATCAGATGCTCCTCGAGCGGATCGCGGAGAGCGTCAGCCCGGTGCTCGCGCAGATCCCACTGGAGGCGTCGTGAGCCGGCAGCCATTCGAGCGGCGGATCGGTGAGCGCCGGAGCGCCGAACGCATGGACCGGCGCAGCGAGGAGACCCGCGAGCGGCGCGCAGCCGAGCGGCGGCGCGGCGCCGGCCGGCGCGATCTCGACACGCTGCTCGATGTCACTCGGCGGCTGATGACCGTGACCGACCTCGACGCGCTCCTGCGGCTCATCGCCGAGGCCACCGTCACGATGGTCGGCTCGGAGCGGGCGACGATCTACATCGTCGATAAGACCCGCCAGGAGCTGTGGTCCCGGGTCGCCACCGGCCGGGGCGTGGGCGAGCTGCGCTTCCCGCTCGGCGTC